>CAZCXZ010000005.1:16619-16739 GCA_964502705.1 Uncultured Candidatus Berkiella sp.
CGGCAGCCCATCCTAACCAACCTTGTTGTGGTTGTTGTACGGGAGCAGTGACAGGTGTTGTAACGGCATCATCAGCAATCGTTGTGACGGGTGCTGGTTTTTCAGCACTATCACCTAGGT
>CAZCXZ010000005.1:16839-57747 GCA_964502705.1 Uncultured Candidatus Berkiella sp.
CGGTATCGGCAGCCCAGCCTAACCAACCTTGTTGTGGTTGTTGTACGGGAGCAGTAACAGGTGTTGTAACCGCATCATCAGCAATCGTTGTGATGGGTGCTGGTTTTTCAGCACTATCACCCAGGTCGATTTGACCAATTAAATCGTTAATCGCGTCGATATCGACAACCTCATCCGCATCAACAACCTGAGTTATTGGCGCAGCAGGTTTATTACCGCCAACCCAATTAATGGGGTTTACTTTATCTGCGGCCCATCCTAACCAACCTTGTGGTTTTGGCTCAGGGCCAAATACGGGTGAAGGTGTGCCGTTACCCACAACCGGAGCGCCATTATTTACAACGGGAGCGCCATTTTGTGCAACGGGAGCGCCATTTTGTGCAACGGGAGCGCCATTATTTACTACGGGAGCGCCATTATTTACAACCGGAGCGCCGTTGTTTGCAACAGCCCCATGGTTTGCAGCGCCGTTGTTTACAGCCGGTACGCGCGCATTAATCCCATTAACCGCTGCAGCTACACCCGCAGTCGTATCTACTTGAGCATGTAATTTGATAGCGCCTAAATCTTTCATGGCATGGATGCTATCTGATAAAGTCATTGGTGCTAAATCAATTCTTTGTGAGTCAATATTTTTCGCTTTGTTATTCAATGCTTCAATGGTCGCCAAGATCGCGTGCTGCTCGCTGATCGTGACCGGGCTATGTTGAGAATGTTCACCCTTTAATTGTAATTGAATACGGTGCAGAACATGGCCGAAACCTTCTGAAAGGACGCCTTCTTCTTGCATGACTGCTTTGAGATCTTCTAAAGCTTGATCTTCATAAGCAAGTAGCGGGTTTTCATTAATGACATCAACTTCAGCGAATGCCTTTTCCGAGCTAAATGCTTCTGCAGGTTTTACGAGCATTTCTGCTGCTTGGATCATTTTTTCGACAAATAAATCGAATTGGCTGGTTTCAACATTAGGGGCCAATTTATTGTCAGCAGTCGGTAAATCGCTCATATATAGGTCCTCAGCAGCAAATATCAAAGAAGTATGAAAGATGACTAATGCAGCATACTACTCATTACACGAGTGTTTTTACAGGCAAAATGGATTAATGGCGTTATCAGCCGGATAGGGTGTTAAAGAGGTGAGATTTAAAATAGTGCGGTTACATTAACGGTATGCATCTAAGAGTGGTTCCAATTGAGGCCAAACATTGTTTAACAAAATAGGTTGCGCACTTGCTGTAGGGTGGATGCGATCTTCCAACATCAAGTTAGGATTTAAAGCGACGTTATCTAGCAAAAAGGGGACTAATGGCAGCGAATATTCTGTGCTGAGTTCGACATAATTTTGGGCAAATTGATCAGCATAGGTTGCGCCGTAATTAGGGGGTATACGCATACCAACCATTACGACTTTAGCCTGATGCTTGATGCACAGTTCAATCATTTTTTTCAAATTTGTCTTGATCGAAGATGTGGGTAAGCCGCGCAATCCATCATTTCCACCCAATTCAATAATCACAATATCGGGACGGTACTTTGCTAGTTGCTTTGGCAGGCGCTGTAAACCACCCCCTGAGGTGTCACCCACAATGCTACTGTTGATCACCTTGACTTCGGTAAAATCATTTTTCAGTTTGTTTTCTAGTAAAGATACCCAGCCCGTATGCGGTGCCATTTGATATGCTGCACTGAGGCTGTCACCTATCACCAAAATGGTGGGTTTAGCCAAGATTGCGCTCGGCAATAACAAACAACATAGGAAGGTGATGAAAGATAAGCTAAAGTTAGCTCTAGGGAACATAGAAAGTATCATAGGTTTTATGGCCATTATTTCAGCACGTGCAGTTGAAAAACGAGTATACGCGCAATCGCAATCAATCGATATATTAAAAGGCGTCGACTTGGTCGTCAATTCGGGTGAAACACTTGCGATTGTTGGATCTTCAGGTTCAGGTAAAACGACCTTGTTAAGTTTGCTAGCAGGTTTGGATGTGCCAACCAAAGGCGAGATAACCTTACAAGGGTATCGTTTGTCCAGTTTAAATGAAGATGAACGCGCTACCCTACGTTTAGGGCATGTGGGGTTTGTTTTTCAAAATTTTGATCTTTTACCGCAGCTTAATGCGCTTGAAAATGTGATGTTGCCATTAGAGTTAGCAGGTATGGCTAATGCAAAAGAAAGCGCAACGAACATTTTGGCAGAACTCGAGCTGAATCATCGTTTAAAACACTATCCAAGACAACTTTCCGGTGGAGAGCAGCAACGCGTTGCGATTGCGCGCGCTTTTGTGACAAAACCACAAATACTCTTTGCGGATGAGCCAACAGGTTGCTTAGATACCAAAACAGGCGAAAAAATTATTCGTTTACTATTTGACTTGAATGAGAAAAATCACACCACGCTGATCTTTGTTACGCATGATAGAGACTTGGCGAGCCGTTGTCAGCGTAGTGTTATGTTGCAAGACGGTAAGTTAATATGATACTGCGTTTAGCTTGGTCGCAACTATGGCGCAACAGAACAAGCTCAGAGTTTCGCATTTTGAGTGTCGCATTTGCTTTGGCAATTTTTGCTGTAACCCTCCTGACTTGTCTAACGCAAGGATTAGGCGATCTCTTCGAAAAAGACGCGACCAGTCTATTGGGTGCAGATTTGATTATTGAATCTCCTCATCCATTTCCAGCGCCGCTGGTTCAAGCCTTGAAAAATAAGTCGATACGCTTTTCTGAGAGTGTTGAATTTTTCAGTATGCTTTCTCAAAATGATAAAATGCAGTTGGCTAATGTCAATAGTATTGCTTCGCCCTTTCCCTTGCGAGGACAACTCGTGATCTTAACGGCCACAGGGAGCCAAGAGGTTACTCACGCGCCACCTGAAGGCGAGATCTGGCTGGAAGATGCCTTAATGAGCAAACTCGAAGCACGTTTAAACGACGCTTTACAAATTGGCAGCTTGCGCTTGAAAATAACCGGCGTGATCCAAAAACGACCACTTGCGCTCTCCAGTAGTAATATGCTGGCACCGCTTTGCTACATCAACAATCAAGATTTAAACAAGATGGCCGTGTTGCAGCCAGGGTCACGTGCTACTTATCGACTGCTCTTAAAAGTAGAGCCAAGCCAAAGCAAGGGATTGCAATCGGCATTAAATCCACTACTCCCCAAAGAGGCAAATTGGGTGACGCCACAATCAGGGCGTCGTGGCTTGAGTCAAACCATTGTAACGGTGCAACAATATTTATCGGTTATATTGCTGATCCAAGTTTTGTTGGCAGGGATTGCTATCGCGATTTGCGCACATGAATTTAGCGTCAGAAAGAAAAGAACGGTTGCTTTAATGCGCTGTCTTGGGGCAACAAGTCGAACCATATTCTTGGTTCATTTTTTAGAATTAGTGTTTTTAGCGGCCATTTTGCTCTTGTTTAGTATAGGGTTGGGGTATGGTGTTGCTAGCATACTGCTAAGCTATTCAAAATCATTTCTTGGAATATATAGTGTTGCGCTTAATAGTCAGGGCGCCATCTTTGGCATATTAACAGGATCCTTATTATTGTTTGGATTCGCATTGCCGCCTATTTATGAATTACGAAAAGTATCGCCATCACAAATATTTCAAGGGTCGTTTGCGACCAATATGGGCGTACATTTTTTGAGTTATACCATCGCTCTCGTTTCGTTAATTTTTCTATTCTTAACCTTTGTGAATGATTCAGATATTGCGATACAGCTTTGTATTCATACGTTTATTTTAGGTGCTGTCACCTATGCCATAGCGTACGGGTTATGGTTTTTATTTGTGCCATTTAAACGATATGGTAGCCTTGCTTGGCGCTTTGGTGTGACCTACCTTGTGCGACATCGTAGTCAAACTATCAGTCAATGGCTTATTTTTACTTTGGTTATTATGTTGTTACTGTTGGTTCAGATCATTAAACATGATTTCGTTCATCAATGGCGCACGCAATTGCCCAAAGACACGCCAAATTATTTTTTAATGAATGTGCAAAATGATCAAATAGAATCATTGAATGTATGGCTAAAGCACCAAAACATGAACGATGCGATTTTTTATCCTATCGTGCGTGGACGAATGACACACATCAATGGCCTCGAGGTCGGCCCTCATCGCGGGTTATCTCGACCGATTAATTTAACGTGGATGTCAGAAATACCCAAAGATAACATCGTGCTGGAAGGTTATGAATGGGTGCCTACTTTGAGCGGACAAGCCGTGATTTCAATTGAAAGTAAATTTGCCGAAAGGCAAGGGTTAAACATAAATGATACGGTTACTTTTCAGATTGATAATGAAGCGGTTGCCGCAAAGATTATTCAGATCCGTAACCTGGAATGGACTTCATTTAGGCCAAATTTCTTCGTTATTTTTCCTGACAAAATACTAAACGATTTTCCGCATTCTTATATCACGAGTATTTATCTTCCACCAAATCAGAAGACAGCACTATTTGCGTTAGCGAAGGAATATGTGGAATTATCGATAATTGACATCGATGATATCTTACAAAGTGTTAGGACCATGGTTGATAAGTTAACCGTTGCAATCGATGGATTATTATTGATGGTCTTTGTTTTGGGCATATTAATTATGTATTCAAGCTTGCTCATTACTTTGAAAGATCGTATGCAAGAAAGTGCTATGTTACAAATTTTAGGCGCAAAAAAAGCCTTCATCGCCAAACTATTAGTTATTGAGTTCGGTTTGTTGGGATTGTTTTCAGGTATTGTAGGAAGTGGCATAGCGATGTTATTGGCGAAAGGGCTAGCTGCACGATATTTTTCTGTAGAATTTCATTTGAGCATCAGCTGGTTTTGTTATGGCACATTGCTTAGCACATGCGTGATTGCACTATTTGGTATCATTGGTGCTAGAAAAGTGTTTCAAGTATCCCCATTGTGGTTATTACGACAAAGTACCTAGAGAGAAAATTCATGTTGAAGAAAACATTTTGGAATGGTTTAAAAATATTTGTTCCTATCGTCGTAACGGTTGCTATCGTTGTTTGGGCTTTTAGCACGCTGGAAACCTTTTTTGGTCATTTGTTACAATTAGTTATTCCACCCGGATATTATTTTAAAGGCTTAGGCATTTTAGTGGGTGTGGCAGTTATTTTCTTAATAGGCTTATTGTTAAATGCGTGGGTGGTGCGCAAACTTTATAACGTTGCGGAAAGACTCGTTCAGCGGATCCCGTTAATTAAAACGCTTTATAATGCCGTACAAGACTTAATGAGTTATTTTGACAAAAGCGATAAATCGGCAGAGCAGCAGTCTGTGTTAGTGGACATTGGTATTGGTAAAGTCATGGGGTTTATTACTTGCGATGTCTTAACGAATTTGCCGCTGTTAGCCAAAGACGATGAAGTATTGGTTTATATTCCATTAAGTTATCAGATTGGGGGTTTGTCGGTTATGATTAAGAAGAGTGCGATTACCACCATTGCATGGCCTGCCAATCAAGCCATGAGTTTTATTTTAACCGCGGGCATGACTGGCAAGAAATAAGGTAAGTGCTTCAGATGTCTTTGAAGCCTAAAGCGACTAAAATACAAGAGCCATCAGCGATGACATTGATATTGGCATCAATGCAACGCTTAACAGCCAAGTCACTTTGCGCACCTGGTTGCATCCAGATATGTAAAATCCCTTTTTTTGCTGCTTCAAGCACAATTTGCTCAGTAATTGAAGGCGGTGTAATGACCGAAATGCTTTTGACTTCAGCAGGTAAGCTTTGAATATCAGCAAAACAGGTAATACCCTCGATGATTTTTGCGCGAGGGTTGACCGGATATACTGTTAGTTGATGCTGCATATAGCAACGCAATACTTTATTGCCATATTTTTCTCGATTGGTTGAGGCGCCAAGCACGGCATAGGCGCTTGATGAAAAAAACTGCTGGATATTCTGCGGATAATTTTTCATCTCATTTCCTTAACGTGGTGTCAGCGTTTCAATCGCGTATTGTGTAGCAATCAAGACTTTATCGGCACCACGAAAAGCAAATAAACCATTCGACACAACACCGGTTATTTGATTAATCGCTTGTTCCATTGCAACGGGTTGCATAATTTGCAAATTGTGCACATCCAAAATTTGATTGCCATAGTCAGTAACAACCCCTTCACGATACACCGGATCGCCACCTAATTTAACTAATTCTCTGGCAACATAGCTTCTTGCCATAGGGATCACTTCAACCGGCAACGGAAATTCGCCAAGTTGTTTAACGTGTTTGCTTTCATCGATAATGCAAACAAAAGTTTTGGCGATAGCCGCAATAATTTTTTCACCCGTTAACGCAGCGCCGCCACCCTTAACGAGTTGGCAATGATTATTACATTCATCTGCGCCATCAACGTACACTGCAATAGGCCCTTCGTTAGTATTCAAAACAGGGATCCCATGTGCTTTGAGACGTTTTTCAGTTTCTTTAGAACTCGCAACTGCGCCTAAAATATCGATCTTACTTTCAGCCAAGGCATCGATAAAATAGTTGACGGTGCTGCCAGTGCCTACACCGACAATCGTGCCAGGCTGGATTTCTTTGATCGCTGCAATTGCGACTTTTTGCTTTAGTTCATTTTGCGAAGCCATGTCATATTTCCTATTTAGGTCATTTTAAGAATGGTACGCCATTCAGTTGGACTGACTGGCAGAATAGATAAGCGATTACCTTTTTGCAGTAGTTGCATGGAACTAAGCGCTGGGTTCATTTTTAAAGCCGAAAGCGGAACAGGAGACGAAAATTGTTCTTTAAATTTGACGTCTACCAGGAACCATCGGGGTAGTGCTACGCTGCTTTTAGGATCGTAATAAGGGGAACGTTTATCCAAGGCAGTCGGATCAGGGTAGGCGGCACTGACGACTTCCATAATTCCAACGATTGCGGGAACCTTGCAATTGGAATGATATAAAAAGGCGAGATCGCCCTTCTTGAATTGGTCGCGCATAAAGTTCCTGGCTTGGTAGTTGCGAACCCCTTCCCAGGAAGTGGTTGATTGGTGCGCTTTTCGTAGATCTTCGATGCCAAAAGTCTCTGGCTCTGACTTCATAAGCCAATAGCGTGGGTGCATACGTCTCACTCCCTTTAATTCAAAGTGAAGTTTAGGGAAAACCTGAAAAAAAGAAAAGAAAAAACTTGCTATCCAATAATCTAGGCTACACTATTAGTAGCTTTGTGCGGGGTAGAGGATATTATGATACGTCGAAGTGTCGATGCCATGTTATTGCTCGCAGTAGTGGTCAGTATTGGTCTTGGGATCAGCAGCTACTGGATATTATCGGGCGGTTTCTAGCCAGGTGAGCCGTAGAGTCGCTTCTCAGTGACGATCATATCAAGTGATACATCTAAATTAGAAAAGGGTAGCTGCTTGACTCTTTGAAAGTCGTAGCCAAGGCCCACCAGACACGGTCTTTTTAATCGCCCCATTGCACCAAATGTTCGGTCATAATAACCGCCACCCATACCAAGCCGATGGCCTTGCGCATCAAATGCCACGAGTGGCATCACAACTAAATCCAATTGACCCGCGGTTAAGAGCGTGTTTGCAAAAGCGGGTTCAAAAATACCAAAACAATTTTTTTTAAGCGCGCTGTCTTTATCAACTTTAACAAACTGTAAACGATGTGTTCTCATGATGATGGGTAGATAACAGGTTTTATGCAAGGCAAGCGCGTGATTCAAGATCAGATCAGTGCTGACTTCGTTGTTGAAGCTCATATAGAGTGCGATATGTTGTGCTTGTTGAAATTCAGGTAGTCGAGCTAAACGTCTGCTGATGATAGTGGCGCAGTATTGTTGTTCTATGGTGGTGAGACGCTGCCGTTTGTTGCGAATTCGCTGTCGAATATGCAACTTTTGCCATTTCACCTATGCGTTATCCTTTCTCTAAATAAGATGGCTTCCCCAGATTGCCGCTGTACATTTTGCCTCGAACCCGGTTGGTTCAAGTGGGATCCTAAGGAACATTTCAGGCTTCCCACTCAAGGTGGGCATGCGCAACGATGTTCACAGTCTGGCTCCCAAGGCATTTTAATATCGGCTCAGAAGACAGTAGGTACTGGCAAACAAACCAGGAAAAGCCAAAGCTAGTTCGTTAAAGCTTCTAACGATTCTTCTTGTACGTTATCTTCCGTAACAACGTAGGATTCTTTAAGCGCAGGATTTTGCGCTAATACCCCATCAATTTTTTCTTGTAAGACACGTAATCTTTCAGAAAAAATTTCAGTCGGTTCATGCTGAGTACTTTTCAGCGTTAATAATTCATTTGCAATATTTAACGCCGCCATCACGGCAATGCGTTCAAGTCCAACAACTCGTCCTGTTCCGCGTATTTGGCGCATTTGCTTGTCCAAGTAAAGCGCAGCCTCACGTAAGGCCTGTTCTTGAGCTTTTCCGCAGCTTACGAGAAATTCCTTTTCTAGTATTCTAACACAGAAACCCTTTTCTCCAATACTCATCAAGGCTTGCTCCCAATAATTTGATGAATTGCAGTTATGATAGGCAGACGTGACGCGTGGGGTCAATACAATGAATATGTTAAGCTTGGCCCCAGTTATAAAATAAGCGTATGAGAGTGGTCAATGAACGAAGTTATGAATGAATGGCCAGATTATGATGCACTAGCAGCAATTTTATCTGCCGCAAATACACCCTTTTCGGCTGCCTATGCTCACGGCATGATGAGTGGCTTGCTGTGCACGGATTTGCGCACAAGTGAGAGCTTATGGAAAGTAGTACTCGATGACTTGCCGGCGTTGGCGCCAATTGCCGCCGAGAATGAGTTATTAAATAAACTATTTACAATGACGGCAAAGCATTTGCAAGAAGCGCCGGGTGCGATGCAAATGGTGTTACCAGAGGATGAAGCGGCATTATCTGTTCGCTTAAAAGCATTGAGCGAGTGGTGCGATGGCTTTTTAGAAGGGATTGCACTTGAGAATGCAGGATTGAAATTGGACGTCGTTCAAGAAGTGTTGGCTGATTTGGCAAAAATTAAAGAAGTGGTAACCAAAACCAAAAGCTCCAAAGAAAATGAAGCTTCTTATGTTGAAATCGTTGAATTTATAAAAGTGGCTGTTTTATTAGTTTATGAAGAGTGCCATCCTCACAAGGGAAGTGAAGGCGCTTTACCCCTACATTAAAAGGAATTGCAATGTTTAAAGCAAGACGCCAAAAAGTATTTGCGAAAATGCAAGATAACAGTATTGCTATTTTATCAGCAGCGCCGATGCAACATCGAAATAGTGATACCGAACATCCTTATCGCCAGGATAGTCACTTTTTATATCTAACAGGTTTCGATGAAAGTTTTGCGATTGCGGTCTTGATTAAGCAGGGTACTAAACAACAATTCATCTTATTTTGCCAAGAACGTGATCCTGCGGCTGAGCAATGGACGGGTAGTAGGGCAGGAACACAGGGGGCTGTCGAACACTATGGCGCGGATGAAGCTTTTCCAATTAATGAAGCGTCTTTTCGATTCAGTACTTTATTGGAAGGTATCCAGACCATTTATTTTCTAGTGAATAATCAATCGGAATTTGATCAAAGGATACTAAGCTGGGTCGATGCGCAGCATAAAAAATCACGCAAAGGCATAGAAGCGCCATCAACCCTAATTGACTTGCGATTAATACTTGATGAAATGCGGCTCTTTAAAACCAAAGAGGAAGTCGCAATCTTAAAAAAGACCTGCGATATTTCAGCACATGCGCATGTTCGTGCTATGCAAGAATGTAAAGTGGGCATGTTTGAATATGAATTAGAAGCAACATTACTTTACGAATTTTATCGTCATGGCAGTCGCAGTGTGGCATACCCGTGTATTGTGGCAGCTGGCGACAATGCTTGCATTTTGCATTACACACGTAATAACACCAAGATAAAAGAACATGATTTAGTGCTCATTGATGCGGGTGCAGAAATTGAAGGGTATGCAGCAGACATCACGCGTACTTTCCCCGCTAATGGTAAATTTACCCCAGCGCAACAAGCCATTTATGAGCTGGTTTTAGCATCACAACTTGCAGCGATTGAAGCGATTACCAAAACCGCCACTTGGGATCTGATGCAAAAAACCATTTTGATGGTGTTAGTGCAAGGCTTAGTTGACTTAAAAATACTTAAGGGTGATGTTGCGACATTGATTGAAGAGAAAGCGTATTTACCATTTTATATGCACAACAGCGGGCATTGGTTGGGGCTTGATGTTCATGATGTTGGTCATTATAAAGTCCAAAATGGGTGGCGAACATTAGAAAATGGCATGGTTTTCACAGTTGAACCAGGGCTTTATATTTCAGAGAGCAATCAACAGGTAGATTCTAAATGGCGTGGTATAGGCGTTAGGATCGAAGATGATATCTTAATTGACAATACACCGATTGTTTTAACACATGGCGTTCCAAAAACAGTCACAGAAATTGAAAAGATCATGCGAAAAGCGTAATGGAAGTTTTGAGATGTTGTTTGATGTTGCAATATTAGGCGGAGGAGCAGTTGGTGCCACTTTAGCGCTGATGCTTGCTCAATTGAATTACCAAGTGTTGATTATTGAGAAAAAAATCAACAACCAGGCAGTGTCGGATATTGATGCACGGACCGTCGCTTTATCTTTTGCCAGTGTTCATATTCTAAAAACGTTAGATATCTGGCAACAGCTACAAAATCAAACGGTCAATATTGAAGAAGTCGCGGTCTCCGTTTTAGGGCGTTTGGGACGAAGTCGGTTACAATCGTCTGCTCAAAATGTACCATTTTTAGGACAAGTCGCGGCGTTTGATGAGCTTGAGAGGGTATTGTTTGATGCGCTGTCTTCTTTGCCAAATGTCACTATCATGCGCCCAGCAACTTTACAGCATGCACAGCTGAATCAAGATGCTTGGGAACTGCAAATCGAAGCCACGCAAGTTGTCAAAGTGAATGCACGATTGCTGGTTGCTGCCGATGGCATTGATTCTTCTTTGCGTGAAACGGCAGGCATTGGTGTAGACAAAACGGAATATGGTCATGTCGCCGTTCTTGCGAATGTAGAGCGTCAGCATGCACCGCTATCAACGGCAATCGAGCGCTTTTTGCCGGAGGGAGCGATTGCGTTATTGCCGTGGCGAAATCAACTTGCGACTTGCGTTTATACGGCGACTTTTGAGCGCGCAGAAGCACTGATGGCAATGAATGACATCGACTATTTAGCCGCATGCCAAGATGCGCTGGGAAAGCGCGATGGCAAGCTCATTGGAATAGGTAGAAGAGTGCGCTTACCTTTAACCATGCAAGTTGCGACACAACAAACGAGCAACCGATTATTGTTATTAGGCAACGCAGCACACAGTTTACATCCGATTGCGGCTCAAGGCTTGAACTTGAGTCTGCGAGATATTTGGCAACTCAAAAATCAATTGATTCAGCACAGGCTTCAAGACCTTGGTAGCTCAGCGTTTTTAATGACCTATCAAACTGCTCGTAAAGGCGATCAGCAGCGCGTTATTTTCGCAACAGATAAAATTGCAAAATATTTATCGGGAGGTCCATTGCCGATGAGCTTGCGCGCGTTGGGAGTGACTTTGTTTGATAGTTTAAGTCCAGCCAAAGCGTTATTCACACGTTATAGTATGGGGCTCATGTAATATGCGATATGACGTAATCGTGGTGGGCGCAGGGATGGTTGGTTTAAGTTGTGTACTGTCTTTAGCACAATCAGGCTTTAAAGTTGCATTAATTGAATCGCAACCCAATCCGCCCAAGCCGTTGCCAGAACAACATGCTGCCTTTGATAACCGAGTGGTCGCCATTTCACGCGCTTCACAACAATTGTTTGAACGTTTGGGTGTTTTCCGAACGATGAAAAGTGCGCGAATTTGTGCTTATCAACAGATGAAAGTCTGGGATGATGTCATGGATGGTAAGATTCATTTTAATGCCATGGACTATTTCGAAGCTGATCTAGGCCACATCATTGAACAGCAAGTTATTTTAGGTGCCCTATGGCAAAAATTAGCTGAGTTTGATGTCGGTTATTATTGGGGCACGAAAACAATTGCACAAAAGCCGAGTGAGAATGAGATCGAATTAGTCCTTTCTTCAGATGAGACACTACAAGCTTCATTAGTCATCGCAGCTGACGGTGCCAATTCTTCATTACGAACATTATGTGGCTTACCTTCTCGTGGTTGGGATTATGAACAGCTTGCTTTAGTTGCTACAGTCAAGGGAACACTCTCGCATCAAAATACGGCATTTCAACGTTTTGCCAATGATTCTCTTGCATTATTGCCACTTGCCGATCCCTTTCATAGTTCAATTGTTTGGGCAACCTCACATAGGGAAGCTACCCGACTGTGCGAGCAGGATGAAGTTACCTTTAATCAGGAACTCACAAGAGAAATCAGTGGCGTGATGGGTGATTTGCATTTAGTTGGGCAACGATTCACGTTTGAGTTGCGTACTCACCATGCAACGCATTATGCTGCTTCACGCTGTGTATTAGTTGGAGACGCTGCGCACACATTACATCCACTCGCAGGACAAGGTGTGAATCTTGGCTTGCTAGATGTGGCTCAATTAGTGTCAGACTTAACGCAAGCAAGAAACAAAAAACGTGATATTGGATCAATGCGGGTTTTGGCACGTTATGAACGTCACCGCAAATGGCATAACCAGATGATGATATGGTCCATGGAGGCGTTTAAGCGTGGTTTTGCTTCACAAAACAGCGTTATCGCGCGCTTAAGAAATATCGGATTAAATTTTGTTGATCAACAAAAATCGATAAAGCAACTCTTTGCTAAGGTAGCCATGGGCACATTATAAAAAGGATTTCATGACATGGAAAAGTCAACAACGCTCTATCACCGACATCTCGAATTAGGTGCAATGATGATTCCATTTGCGGGCTGGCAAATGCCACTGCATTATGGGTCACAAATCGAAGAGCATCACTTTGTCAGGAATCATGCGGGTATCTTTGATGTGTCACATATGTTGGCAATTGATATCCAAGGTAAGCAAGCGACAGAATTCTTACGCAAAATGATGGCTAACGATGTCATCAAACTACACACGCCAGGCAAAGCACTATACACCTGCATGTTGAATGAACGAGCAGGCATTATTGATGATTTGATTGTGTATCGTTTAGGGCCCAATGAATACCGCTGTGTTGTCAACGCAGGCACGGCTGCTAAGGATGAAGCCTGGCTGCGGCAAAATGCACAAGCTTATGAGATCACCTTACAACCTCGTCATGATCTCAGCTTGTTAGCCGTGCAAGGTCCAGAGACCTTTGAAAAATTAGCGTACATTTTACCCAAAGAAGTCATCACGCAATTGCAAGCCTTACCCCCTTTTCATGTCTTAACTCACCAAGCCTCGGTTATCGCTAAAACGGGCTATACCGGTGAGATAGGCGTAGAAATCATGTTACCCCATGATGAAGCCGCTGTTTGCTGGGATCAGCTTATTCAGCATGGTGTTCGTCCGATCGGTCTTGGTGCGCGTGATAGCTTGCGCTTAGAAGCAGGCTTGAATTTATATGGAACTGATATGGATGAAACAGTTTCGCCAGATGAGTCTAACTTGACGTGGACTGTCGATATAAAAGATACAACCCGCGCTTTTATTGGTAAAGAAGCGGTTCTTTCGCAACGTCAACAAGGATTAACCAAACAGCTGATGGGAGTGGTTCTCTTAGAAAAGGGCGTTTGTCGTCCGCATATGACCATTTATGTTAAAGACCATCAACAAAACTGGCTGCAAGGAAATTTAACCAGCGGCAGCTTTTCTCCAACACTTGCTTGTGGGATTGGCTTAGCGCGTATTCCTGTTGGTAATTTTACAGACGCAGAACTGGAGATCCGAGGTAAACGATTGCCCGCCAAATTAGTAAAACTACCCTTTTACCATCGTACATTGAGCAAGTAAGGAAGCATTATGAGTAATACGCCACAACATTTAAAATATACAACAACCCATGAATGGGTAGAGCGTCATAACAGTGAAGAAATGATTATTGGCATTACCGATCACGCGCAAAAATTATTAGGTGACGTTGTGTTTGTTGAGTTGCCGAAAGTCGGTGATAAGATGTTAGCAGGTAAAGAATTTGGTGTGGTCGAATCGGTGAAAGCGGCATCAGATTTATACTCGCCGATTTCAGGTGAAGTCATTGCGATTAACGATCAATTGGCCACTAATCCTGCGCTGATCAATCAAGATGCTTATCAAACCGGATGGATGATCAAAATCAAGCCGACCAATCAAGACGACTTTGAAAAATTACTGGATGCGACTGCCTACAAGCAAAAAACTGAGACACAAAGCGCATAAAAAGGACTCAACATGCCATTTATTCCGCATACAGAGCAAGACACTAAATTGATGTTGCAGCAGATCGGCGTAGACAACATTCAAACCTTATTTGATGAAATTCCGGCTGAACTGATGATTGATGGTCTTTCTGAAATACCAACAGGTTTAACGGAAATGCAACTCAATCGCTTGATGGAAAGGCGCGCACAGGAAACACCGCAACTCAGCTGTTTTATTGGGGCGGGGGCCTATTCTCATCATATTCCAGCTGCGGTATGGGAAATCACACAGCGCGGTGAATTATTAACCGCTTATACACCCTATCAAGCAGAGGCCAGCCAAGGTAGCTTGCAAATGATGTGGGAATATCAAACCATGATGGCGTCATTAATGGGCATGGATATTTCGAATGCTTCTCTTTACGAAGGCGCCAGTGCGTTAAGTGAAGCGGTGCTCATGGCGTTGCGCTGTCGGCCTAAAGATGAAAATCTATCAGTATGGATTGCACAAACAATACATCCATTATATCGACAAGTTTTGCATACCATTTTGGGACCACAAGGTATTCATATTAATGAGATCAAGCAGGATGCAACCGGTATCTTAGCTTTGGATTCATTGAATGAAAGCTGGCAACAACATGCTCATTGCTCGGTACTGGTGTTAGGGCAACCTAACTTTTTTGGTCGTTTAGAAAATGTGGATGCATTAACCGATTGGGCACATGAAAAAGATGCGATGGTGATTGGCGTTGTCAACCCCATGGCAATGTCTTGGTTAAAGCCCCCTGGTGAATGGGGCAAGCTGGGTGCTGATATTGCGTGTGGTGAAGGACAACCCTTAGGTGTTCCTTTAGCGGGAGGCGGTCCCTATTTTGGCTTCTTGTGTTCCAAAAAAGCTTTGGTGCGTCAAATGCCGGGTCGATTGGTTGGTTTAACCAAAGATAAAGACCACCAACCAGGGTATACATTAACCTTACAAGCAAGAGAACAGCACATTCGACGTGGTAAAGCGACGTCGAATATTTGCACGAACCAAGGATTGCTCGTTACGGCTGCGACCATTTATATGAGCCTCTTGGGTCGCCAAGGTCTGCAATGCGTTGCGAAGCAATGTTACCTCAATCACCAGGAATTAATAAAACAATTATCCGCCATCAAAGGGATTAAGCAATGCTTCGTAGGGGAGCATTTCCATGAATCACTTTGGCAACTGCCGTGTGATGTTGACAGCGTTTTAGAAGACCTGAGCAAACAAGGCATAGCGGGTGGATTTAATGTGAGTCCTTTTTATCCGGAATTTGAAAATAGTTTATTAATTTGCGTAACAGAAACTAAAAATCACGAAGACATTACACACTTTGCCCAAGCCTTAACGGCTTCGCTCATTAAGGGGCAATCATCATGAATATTTTTGAAAAAAGTCAGCCCCAAAGACAGGCCACTGCACAGATCCCATTGGTAACCGCGAAGCTGGATTTGGATGAGAAATTCCTTAGAAAATCAGCACTTATCTTGCCGGAGCTGTCGGAATTAGAAGTGATCCGTCATTTTACCAATTTGTCGCAGAAAAATTATTGCATTGATACGCAATTTTACCCATTGGGTTCTTGCACCATGAAATATAACCCGCGCGGGGTGCAACAGGTGGCTATGCTTCCCGGATTTTTGCAACATCATCCCTTTACCACGGAAAGGGCCAGCCAAGGTTTTATGCATTGTTTGTATGAGTTGCAAAATTATTTAAAAGCGATTACGGGAATGAGTGGCGTTTCGCTCACACCCATGGCGGGCGCACAAGGAGAATGGGCAGGGGTTGCCATGATCAGAGCGTATCATCGTGATAGGCAAGATGATCAACGCACAGAAATGCTGATCCCCGATACGGCGCATGGCACAAATCCTGCGTCAGCGGCGATGTGTGGTTTTACGGTAAAAGAAATCCCGACTAACAAAGAGGGAGATATCGACGTTGACGCATTAGGCAACATGTTAGGTCCTAAGACAGCGGGTATCATGTTGACCAATCCTTCCACATTAGGCTTGTTTGAGCGTCAAATCGTAACAGTGGCGAGAATGGTTCATAGCGCGGGTGGTTTGCTTTACTACGATGGTGCAAATCTGAACGCGATATTAGGTAAAGTGCGCCCCGGAGATATGGGGTTTGATGTGATGCATATGAACTTGCATAAAACCTTTGCAACACCGCATGGCGGTGGTGGCCCAGGAAGTGGTCCTGTTGCCGTAAGCCAAAGGCTGGTTCCTTATTTACCCATGCCTGTCGTTGGCAAAGTTGCGGGAGAAGAAATCTATACATGGTTGACCGAAAAGGATTTTCCAAAATCGATTGGGCGCTTATCGACGTTTATGGGCAATGCTGGGATCTTGCTGCGTGCTTACGCTTACATTCGATTGTTAGGTGAGGCAGGATTATGTCGCGTTGCAGAATATGCAACCTTAAATGCGAATTACTTAATGGCGGCCTTAAGCAAGGCAGGTTATCAAGTTGCCTTTAAACGACGTGCGACGCATGAGTTCATTATCACTTTAGCCAAAGAAGCAAAGCGATATGAGTTAAGTGCGATGGATGTTGCAAAGCGTATTTTAGATGCAGGCTTTTATGCGCCAACCACCTATTTCCCGTTATTGGTGCCAGAGTGCTTTTTAATAGAGCCAACAGAAACGGAATCCAAGCAAACCTTAGATGCTTTTATTGAGGCGATGCAACAAATTTTACATGAAATGCAGAGTGCGCCTGATATTATTCGCAGCGCGCCAAGTCGATTAGCTTGCAAACGTCTCGACGAAGTTACTGCTGCGCGAGAATTAAATTTGGTGTGGAAGCCGAAAAGTATTGACTCGTAACCTGTGCGCAGAGTAATTTGGCAGAGAGTTTATTTTCGGTTAACATGGCTTTTGGGCCTTGTTAAAGGCGATCAAATTATTTTTTATAGATAAACTTGATAACTTATATAAAAAAGTTTCATGGTTATTAAGGATGATTTCCCATGCGTATGAAATCCGTTTTGGCACTTTCAGTATTATCTGCCTCTGTGTTCGCAAGTACACTAGGCTATGCCGGCACCTCCAGTAATTTTTTATTGGGTGGTGAATTTGGTTGGTCAAGACAAAAAGAGAGTTTTACAACTCGTTTTGTTGCACCTACCGCTCCAAATCCAATCACCATTCCAAATAATCCGGCACAAAGTGTCATGATCACTGATCAAGGCATGATTTTCGGATTACTCGGTGGCTGGCAATGGCGTTGCGATCGATGGCTCGCGGGCATCGAAGCAAATGTTGATTTCCAAGAATATGAAGAAACGCGTCGGTTCGCTTTCACGCAAGGCGTGCAGGGCGTTACCGGTGTGAATGGTATCGCAGGTAGCTTAGTCTATGAACGTGGTCCAATCTATGCTTTAACGTTGCGCGGTGGTTATTTTGTTACCCCAGGCTTTATGCCTTACGTTCGTGCGGGTGCGCAATACAGTCGTGACGAAGCAACGATTCAAATGACTATTGGCGGCGTTCCTGATTTTGTTTCACAGCGTGAAGGTCTTTATGGTCTCGTTGGTGGTGTTGGTGTTGAATTCCCAGCATTCATCGGACCATCTACCATTCGTTTTGAGTACACTTACTCAGTGACTGAAAATATGGTTATTGATGACGGTGCAGCACCGATCATTGGAACGCATAACTTCCGCGATCCACAACCTGAAACCGGTGCGATTAAACTCGCATGGGTGTGGAACTTCCTATAAGTTCTTTTTTCAGAAAGTCCTAAACGCCAAGTTGATAACTCAACTTGGCGTTTTTCTTTGCCAAAAATATATTTTTTAAGCAAGACGCTATAAGATGGGGCATAAGTCGTCATTATTTAATTAAGGTTAATGTTGTGAATATGCGAAAGCTCGTATTAGGCATAGCCATGTTGCTGCTGACAGCAAATGCGCAGAGTTGGGAAGGTAATGCCTTGGTTGGTGCTTCTGTCGATTATGCAAGATATGATGGCCGATATGATATTGGTCTTTATTACACTGCTATCCCTGTGATACCCAAGACCGATTTTCAAGATAGACAAAGAAATACAGGATTTGGTGGTGGGTTGCTCGCGGGTTATCAATACACCTGCAATCAATGGCTCTTAGGTCTTGAAATAGCCGCTGATTGGTATAATACCAACAAAGATCGCGTTTTTACCTTTAATGATGACGTCGCATCACTTCTGACCTGGAATACCAGCTTGCAATCTCGTAACAAGGGTTTTTATGCACTGAGCACCAGAGCCGGCTACCAGATGGCGCCGTTTTTTCTGTCTTATCTGCGATTGGGTATCGAAGCGACCCACGAAGAAGTGACTGCGCATTTCCAAGGTGCTCCAACAGTCTATCCATTTGGACTCACATTAAAAGATGATCAATGGCAGAACCATGTTTTTGTTGGTGTGGGCGCAGAATTCCCATTACCGATGACCTGCCATTTGAGTTTACGCATGGAATATAATTATCATTTCCCTAGCCAAACCCTACACGGCGGTGGCAGGATTATAGATGGTGTTGTCAATCCTGCATTTAGCGTAGAAGCAAAACCATCCATTGATACGGGCAAGGTTTCACTCGTCTGGAATTTTTAAAAGTCACATAAAGGGATAGCTCAATGAAAAGGAATAAATTACTCGCAGGGATCTTTTTTATTTCTTTGAGTGCACAAGCTTGGGAGCAAGATTGGACGGGCAATTGGTTGGTGGGCGCTTCAGCCGGGTATGGCAGTCGCACCGGTAGCAATCAAACACAACTTAGTTACAACGGTACCGGTTTTCCCGCGAACTATCCTCAATCGCTGATTATTCGCGACTACAGTGCCTCGGGCTCTATTTGGGGCCTGTTTATGGGGTATCAAGCAGTCAAAGAGAATTGGCTGGTGGGTGGAGAGGTTAATGTTGACTATCATAATATGAATGAAGATTTACCTTTTGCTTTCACCGATGCGGGCGGCACAATTGGTTGGACAGGGACAACCCAATATAAGCGTGATCTCGTATTAGGATTAACCGGTAGAGTGGGTTATGCGATTACGCCCTTCTTCTTACCCTACGTTCGTTTAGGGGTAGAGTTTGGTCACGATAAATTAACGACGCAATATGCAAGTACTTCAACCACGTTCCCTTTTAATACTGAAATGTCTACAACGACCTATGTCCATCGTGCACTCAGTGGTTTTGGGGTGGAAATGCCATTACCTATGACTTGCGGCGGTAGCTTTCGTTTGGAATACAATTGGCATTCAAAGAGTAAAACCGTTAAAGCGCATGCTGCAGTCGTAGACGGTGTTGTTTCACCTGCATTCGAAAGTAGTCTGCAACCACAAACGCACTCCGGTCGAATAGCCTTTGTCTGGAATTTCTTCTAAGAAACTTGCTGCTATAATCTTTAGATGAAGAGCAGCATCAATCAGTGTCATTATTTTGACGTTGCTTTTCATGGGTTACGAATAAATGAGCGTTGAGCAAGGGCAAAATTTGACAAACGTATCCGCAGCGCTTATACCTAAAATGTGTTTAATTAACTAACATTAGTTTGGGGTGAACATCATGAAAAAAATTGGAATCTTATTATGTCTTTCATCAAGCTTATTTGCAGCTTCCGCTGCTCAAGCTGGTTGGGAAGGAAATTGGTTATTAGGGGTGTCTGGTGGTTGGGCTTGGCATAGCGACCGTGACGCTACTGTGTCAATTATCCATGACCAAGTTGGTAACCCAGTAACGTCTTATCAAGTCGGTAATTTAGACGATAACAATAGCAACTTCATTTGGGGCCTATTAGCTGGTTACCAAGCACGTTGCAACGGTTGGTTACTTGGTGGCGAAATTAACGTTGACTGGCGTAATCATAACGATGATGACGCAACATTTGCAGTCATTGATCCTATTGATGGCGTTATCAGTGGTTCATTCAGCGGCAACTCACACCATAACGCTGTTGTTGGTTTAACAGCGCGTGTTGGTTATGAAGTTTCCCGTTATTTCCTACCATATATTCGTTTAGGTGCAGAAGTAACACGTGTTGATGACGTGAACTTCTCAGCTATTAGACCTGCTGCTCCTGCTTACTCCGTTGCTTACAGCAGCGATCGTAATCATCGTTGGGGCTTTGTGGGTGGCGTTGGTGCAGAATTCCCAGTACCAATGTGCAACGCATTATCATTACGTGCTGAATACAACTACCACACCCATGGCAGACAAGACGACGTTGCTGCTTTAGCTAGCAACCTCGGCACCTTGTACACCGTGAGTGGTGACGGTCATCGTCATGAAAATACGGGTAAAGCTTCTTTAGTGTGGAACTTCATCTAAGTTCAAACGAAGAAGTGTCTTGATTTAGGCTAGGCGGCCTGCTAATTAGCAAGCCGCTTTAGCAGTTAAGTCACCCCAAATATTTAGCAAAGCGCAGATTGCGCTTTGCCTTTTTAGATATGTTTGCTGAGTTGCCCGCCTATGTGAAAAAATAATCACAAAGCATTAAATTGATAAGAGCATCCAGTGATAGATGAAAATGGGTTTCGGCTAAATGTCGGTATTATTTTAACTAATTCTGTTGGCCAACTTTTTTGGGGGCGACGAATTAATCAAGAAGCATGGCAATTTCCCCAAGGGGGGATCCATGACAATGAGCCACTGCACGATGCGCTCTTTCGTGAGCTACACGAAGAAATTGGCTTGTCATCAAATGAGGTTTCTATAATTGCTGAATCAGAACGCTGGTTAAGCTATCGCTTGCCTAGGCGTCTTGTTCGCAGTGATACGCGTCCGGCCTGCATTGGTCAAAAGCAAAAATGGTTTTTATTACGTTTGGAAGGTGATGATAACACCATCAAACTAGATGCTTCGATTAAGCCAGAATTTGATCACTGGCGCTGGGTAAGTTACTGGTTTCCACTCCATCAGGTTGTCGCCTTTAAAAGAGAAGTCTACCGACAAGCTTTGCTGGAATTTGCACCAAAATTGATGCACATTAAAAAAGAATTGATGACATTAGATCCCCTCGACCATTAAAATGTAATAGGGCAGGGAGGTATCATTGTTAAGCGTATTGCGACAGATCGTTCAAGAAGTCAATGAAGCACAAGACTTAAACGAAGTTCTGCGCATTATTGTCGAACGTGTTTCCAGTGCGATGGGTGTGGAAGCATGCTCTGCTTATTTACTTGATCGCCGAAAACACCATTATTTATTGGCTGCTTCAGTCGGTTTCTTAGACGGGGCAGATGGCAATGTTGCCATTCATCTCTCTGAAGGTCTTGTCGGGTTAGTGGGCGAACGTGAAGAGCCTATTAATTTAAGCGACGCTCCCACTCATCCCAGATATCGTTATTTCCCTGAAACTGGTGAGGAACGCTATTCTGCATTTTTAGGCGTGCCCATGATCCACCAGCGCAAAGTGGTGGGTATTTTAGTCATTCAGCAACGTCAACCGCGACGCTTTGATGAAGGTGAAGTCGCCTTTTTAGTGACTGTCTCAGCACAATTAGCAAGTTATATTGCCCATGCTAAAACAGCAGAGATGATCTCAGATTTCACTATTTCAGAGCCGCAGGGACCTGCAACGTTGCATGGGATCCCTTCTGCGCCAGGTATTGCGATAGGTACCGCAGTATTGGTGCTCCCTGCTGATTTGGATGCGGTTTCAGATAAAGAAATTACCGATATTCCACGTGAAATTGAAAACTTTGAGCAAGCGTTGGAAATGACACGGGCGGATATTCGGCGCTTGAAGGGTCATTTGGTGAAAACGCTCTTACCTGAAGAGCAGAATTTATTTGATGCCTATTTACGCATATTAGATAGCCGCAGCATTAAGCAAGATATTATTGCCTTAATTGAAGAAGGGCATTGGGCTCCTTACGCACTGCGTAAAATTATCAAGCGTCAAGTACACAAATTTGAAGCCATGGAAGACCCGTACTTACGAGAACGATCGGCAGACTTGCTTGATTTAGGTCGCAGGGTACTGGGGAATTTACAGAGCGAAAGCCCGCCACCACACGCTTATCCTAAAGACACGATTTTGGTTGGTGACGAAATATCTGCTTCTGACTTAGCAGAAGTGCCGCAAGGTCATTTGTTAGGCATGGTTTCTTTAAAGGGCTCAGCCAACTCGCATGTGGCAATCTTAGCGAGAGCGATTGGCATACCAGCCGTAATGGGCGTATCAGGATTTCCTGCCCATAAATGTGAGCAAAAGCAGATTATTGTCGATGGCTATCATGGTGAGGTGATTACCTCTCCTACACCAACAATGATAGCGGATTTTGCGAGACTCGCTGCTGAAGAAAAAGAATTGTATGCCGGTCTTGATGAACTTCGAGAATTACGTTCAGAGACGCCCGATGGTGAATGCATTACGCTATGCGTGAATGCTGGGCTTGTTGCAGATATTCGACCTGCATTACAGGTTGGTGCAGAAGGCATTGGGTTGTACCGAACGGAAGTGCCTTTCATGATCCGTGATAGGTTTCCTAGTGAGGAAGAGCAATATTTAATTTATCGCCAATTGCTAGAAAGCTTTGCGCCAAAACCGGTAACAATTCGTACGCTCGATGTGGGGGGCGATAAATTCTTGCCGTATTTTCCTGTGGTAGAAGATAATCCCTTTCTAGGTTGGCGTGGCATTCGCATTACTTTAGATCATCCTGAAATCTTTTTAGTACAATTGCGTGCCATGTTGCGTGCGAGCAATGGGTTACAAAATCTGCGGGTGCTATTCCCAATGATTTCAAGTATCAATGAAGTCGAGGAAGCCTTAAGACTATTGCGTCAAGCACATCGAGAAGTGATTGATGAAGGTGGGAATGCGCGTTTTCCTGAAGTTGGGGTAATGATTGAAGTGCCCTCGGCGGTATATCAAGCCCATGAATTAGTTAAACGTGTTGATTTTCTATCAGTAGGCAGCAACGATTTAACGCAGTATTTATTGGCGGTTGATCGCAACAATCCCCATGTGGCGAATCTGTATGATTCGTTACATCCAGCTGTGCTACATGCGTTACAAATTATTGCAAATGCTGCGCATACACATAATAAACCTGTTGGAATTTGTGGTGAAATGGCATCAGAGCCTGCTGCTGTTATTGCATTACTGGGGTTAGGATATAACCAGCTCAGCATGAACGCGCACAGCATTCCACGTGTTAAGTGGATTATTCGCAATTTCACAATGATCAAGGCGCAGCAATTAGTCAAAGAAGTGATGAATTTCCATCACGCGCAGGATATCAGGCAATTTCTAGAAAGTGCCCTTGAAGATGCGGGGTTGGGCGGCCTGGTACGCGGTGGCAAATAAGCATCGAAGCTCGTTGCTCTTATGCGTTGCTTGTCCGGCGTAGCCTTTGGCGAAGCCGGATTGCCGTGAAAAAAATTGCTAAAAACTCAGCAAATATTCAGCAAAAAAGACCAATAATTTACACAAAAGTGCCATTCTTTATATAGAGCATCATCATTTGGATAACCCTATTTAATATGGCACTGTTAAGACTCTCTTTCAGTCAAAAAGTGCAACTATACGCCTGTACAGTGAGCTTAGTATCTTTGCTACTCGCTGGGATTGCGTTCATTTCCTTTGATGTCAAACAAGCACGCTTCGAGCTTGAAAAATCACTACAACTCAAATTAGATTTGATTAGTCATTATGCAGGACCCGCATTGGCAAGTAACAATGCTGAAAAAATCAATGAAGTTATGGCGTATTTTAGAGCCAATTCCGAAATCATGGGAACCTGGGTGTATTCCAATAGTGGTAAACCGATTGATACTTATAATCCCAAAAACTTGCCATTAAGTGAATTGCCTATTCTGGCTAATAATCAGAATGTTATTTTTCATAAAGACTATGTCAAAATTATTGGTGATGTTATTTACCAACAACGTCCCGTTGGCAGGGTTGTTTTGGTCTCGTCACTTAATGAAATTAAATATCGCACTAATTATCTGATTATGGTGGGTGTGGTCATTCTAGCATTATCGCTTTTGGGGGCAATGTTAGTGACTTTTCGTCTCCAAGGAATATTAACGAAATCGTTTTATAATCTGTTGCAAACAGTCAAGCGGATCACACAAACCAAAGATTACTCACTGCGCGCGCAAATGTTATCGCATGATGACTTGGGGTCTCTAACCGAAGGCATCAATACCATGTTGGAAGAAGTAGAGCATCGCGATGTTGCCCTGACCAAAAGCGAAGAGCGTCTAAATTTGGCGTTATGGGGTAGTAATGAAGTGATGTTTGACTGGGACATCTTAAATGACTTTTGGTATTTCGATGAAAGCTTTGAAAATTTACTTGGGTATCACCGCGATGAAATCCCAAGTAACAGAGAAAATTATTACAAGTTAATTCACCCAGAAGATATGCCATTAGTACTAAATGCGTTAAAGCAACACATGTCAGATGAAACGTCTTATTTTGTGGTTGAGCACCGATTGTTAAATAAAGTGGGAAATTACTGTTGGATCTTAGCGCGTGCAAAAGTAGTTGAAAGAAATAAACACGGACGTGCGTTAAGAATGGCTGGAACGCTGCTAGATGTGACGGCAAAAAAAGAAACCAATAATCGTCTAGAGCTATTTAACAAAGTATTTGAAAGCACAACGGAAGGCGTCATTGTAACTGACCCCCAATTTCGTATTATTGAAATTAATCCTTCCTTCACGCAGATAACGGGATTTTCTCGACAAGATATTATTGGTCAATCACTGGATATCTTACATAGCGATAAGCAAAACGTCGATTTTTATCGGCGCATGCATTTGTCGTTAGAAACAAAAGGCAAATGGCAAGGTGAGTTGTGGGAAAAAAGAAAAAATGGCGAGGTCTATCCGCAACGATTAACCATAAATGCCATGCTCAATGAAAAGGAACAATTAATCCACTATGTGGCAGTGTTTTCTGATATTACGCAATTCAAACAAACAGAAGATGAACTGCAATACTTAACCCATTATGACACTTTAACGTCCTTGCCAAATCGTTCGTTATTTATGACACAATTGGACTTGGAAATAAAAAAAGCAAAAGCAGGCAAAAGCCGGTTAGCGTTAGTGGTGTTGGGAATTGATAACTTTAAAGTATTAAACGATTCTTACGGTTATGAAATTGGTGATGTTATTTTACAGTCGGTTGCAACCAGGTTGTCTCGGAGTGTGCAAAATAAAGACTTGGTTGCAAGAATAACCGGCGATGAGTTTGCGATGATTATCCAAAATGTTGAAGATTCCACACGACTCAAAGAACTTGTGCAAAATATTCTATTAGCGATAACAGCACATTTTTTCAATGTAGAAGGGCATGATATTTTGTTAGGTGCTTCAGCGGGGGTTAGCTTTTATCCCGATGATGCTGACGATATGCAAAGTTTATTTACCAATGCCGACACAGCGCTTTATCACGCCAAACACAGCGAGCGCAATTCTTTCCAATTCTATATGCCAAAGATGAACGATGAAGTTTTAGCAAAACAACGCATGGAAGTATTATTGCGAGGAGCGCTAGCTAATAATGAATTTTATATTGAATATCAACCGAAAATTGATGCTAAAACCGGTTTGATTTGTGGTGTCGAAGCCTTATTGCGATGGCAAAGTCCTGAGTTGGGGCTTGTGTCATCGGGGGTCTTCATTCCGTTAGCAGAAGAGTTAGGTGTTATCGTCGCAGTGGGGCGTTGGGTATTGCAAACAGCTTGTGCGCAAACGAAATTGTGGCATAACTTAGGGTTTTCACATTTGAAAGTGTCGGTTAATCTTTCTGCTTATCAATTTCGTACGGGCGATTTGGTAAAAGAAACTGCACGCATTTTGCACGAAACGGGGTTGCCTGCAAGCGCTTTAGACTTAGAATTAACCGAAGGCGTGCTTATCGATAATATTGATCGTTGTGTGTTGCGTTTAAAAGTTTTTAAAACGATGGGCATTACGATTTCAATTGATGATTTTGGCACAGGATATTCATCGTTGAGTTATCTGCGCAAGTTTCCGATTGATGCATTAAAAATTGACCAATCGTTTGTAAAGCATGTTTGCCATAATCAAGAAGATGCGAGCATTGTCAGTGCGATTGTTGCCATGGCTAAAGGCTTAAAAATGCGCACGATTGCTGAAGGCGTTGAAACCAAAGAACAGGCTGACTATCTGTTAGCGCTACAAGTTGATGAGTTGCAGGGCTACTATTACAGTCGTCCTTTAAGTACCACGAATATGACAGAGCGCTTAGTTCAAGAAACCGCAAAGATCATTGACTTTAAATAAAGTTTAATAACTAAATTAAAATCTCACCTGAGATGGATTAAAACCGCATTTGCTGTTTTAATTCATGCAATCTCTCATTTGGCAGATGTCTCGTTATGAAAAAGCTTGTTAAGGGGATTGTCGAATTTCGACGTAATATTCGCCCCAACTACCTCGAAACCTTTGCTAAATTAGCATTAGGCCAATCACCAGATACTTTATTTATTGCGTGCTCGGATAGTCGAGTGGTTCCCAATCTGTTTGCTTCAACCGATCCGGGTGATTTGTTTGTTGTCAGAAATGTGGGCAACATTGTTCCGCCTTGCCATTGTCATGGCACAGGACTTTCTGGTGGCGATAAATCTGAAGCCGCCGCGATTGAGTTTGCAGTGCATGAATTAAAAGTGAGTAATCTTATTGTTTGTGGGCATTCTGAATGCGGCGCAATGCGAGCATTACTCGATCAGTCTATGGTCGGAGAAATGCCTAATTTGGCAGAGTGGTTAACAGACAGCAATATGACGTTGGCACGCTTGCAACAAGATAATAATTGTCCGCCCAATTTAGCAAAGCATAACCGACTTTCCCAATTGAATGTGTTGCAGCAAATCGAGAATCTAAAAACCTATCCAATAGTTCAACAAAAATTACAAGAAGGCTCACTGAAGTTGCATGGTTGGTGGTTCGAGTTGAGCCAGGCTGAGGTGTATGCTTTTGAAGAAGAAGAGGATAAATTTATTCTGATTGATGATGTGGAAGCAGACAAAATTTTGCAGCGAATTGACGGTTCCTCATGAGTTTGTTGTTTGTTGCTTATATGTTAATCGGAGTATTAGCAGGTCTGCTATCAGGGTTGCTGGGTTTAGGAGGGGGCGTCGTCATCGTTCCTGCTTTATTAGCACTATTCTCATGGCAACATTTTCCCCAAGAATTTTTGATGCAAATGGCAACGGGTACTTCGCTGGCAACGATTGTCATCACCGCACTCATGACCACGTTTATTCAGAATAAGCAAAAAGCGGTACAGTGGGCGGTGTTAAAATGGCTGATCCCAGGCATGGTCTTAGGCGCTTTACTGGGTATTCTGATTGGCGCCCACATTCCTGGCTATATGTTGAAAACGGGATTTGCCTTCTTCTGTTTATTGTTAGGCATTAAGATGATTGTGGGCAATGCCAAACGCACTACGATCGAAAAGCGCCCTATTCCTAAAGGTCTGCCTTTTTTCGTGGCCGTTCTGATTGGCGTGAGTTCCGGGTTATTAGGTATTGGCGGCGGCGTGTTAGTGATCCCCTTTTTGATGTGGTATGGCTTAGATTTGCCTTCGGTGAGCGCAACCTCGGCAGCCTCTACATTGCCGACAGCGGCATCGGGAGCTGTCTCAGCAATGGTGGTTGGCTGGCATATGGCAGGATTGCCTGCAAATACGGTAGGTTATGTTTACTGGCCTGCGGCATTAGCCATCGGTATAGCGAGTATTGTGACGGCACCCTTTGGGGTTTGGTTGGTGCATCGTTTGCCGGTTTCAATTATAAAACGAATTTTTGGCAGTATTTTGCTCGTCGTGGCTTGGACGATGATGCCATCCTTTTAATGGCCTGGTAGACTGAAGACTATGATCGAATATCCCAACATAAATCCAGTTATCTTACATATTAATGATACCTTCCAGATCCGCTGGTATGGCTTGATGTATCTAGTGGGCTTTGCAGCCTGTTGGTTAGCTGCTCGCCTTCGCACGCGCACATTGCCGGGCTGGGAGTCTTCGGAAAGATTAAATGATTTACTCTTTTACACCGCAATGGGCGTGGTATTGGGTGGCCGTATTGGCTATATGCTATTTTATGGATTGCCCGATTGGATAGACTCACCGGCGCAGATTTTTAAAATTTGGCAAGGTGGCATGTCTTTTCACGGCGGTTTACTCGGCGTTGTTATTTCAACGGGTTTATTTGCTCGTCACTATGGTTATCCCTACTGGGCAATAGCGGACATCATTGCACCGACGGTGCCTTTAGCTATCGCGACAGGGCGAATTGGTAATTTTATTAATGGTGAGCTTTGGGGCAAAGTAACTGATGTACCTTGGGCCATGGTCTTTCCACAAGCTGGTTTCTTGCCAAGACATCCTTCCCCTTTATATGCCGTGTTACTAGAAGGCGCATTATTATTCACCGTGCTTTGGATTTATTCACGTAAACCGCGCCCTTTAGGCACCGTTGCGGGATTATTCTTAGCAGGTTACGGTGTCATTCGTATTTTTGAAGAGTTTTTCCGCCAACCCGATCCGCAATATGGGTATTTGGCTTTTGGCTGGTTAACGATGGGGCAAATATTGTGTTTACCCATGATCTTGTTTGGGCTTTATTTGTTTACTAAAGCATCAAAGCAACCGTATGAATTTTGTAAAGTGTAAGAGCAAGATATGCAACAGTACTTATCGTTATTAAATTGGGTTTTAGAAAAGGGCACACCAAAGAGTGATCGTACCGGTACGGGAACCTTGAGTTATTTTGGTCAGCAAATGCGTTTTGACTTAAGCCAAGGGTTTCCGCTTGTGACCACTAAAAAATGTCATTTGAAATCGATTATTCATGAACTTTTATGGTTTATTAAAGGCGATACCAATGTGCGCTATTTACAAGAAAATGGCGTGAAGATTTGGGATGAATGGGCAGATGCCAATGGTGACTTAGGCCCTGTTTACGGTAAACAATGGCGTAGCTGGCCAACGCATCGGGGTGATACGGTTGATCAATTGGCCAAGGTTATTGAAGACATTCGCAATAATCCTGATTCACGTCGTTTGATTGTCAGCGCTTGGAACGTGGCCGAAATTCCTGACATGGCGCTCGCGCCTTGTCATTGCCTATTTCAGTTTTATGTCGCAAATGGTCGCTTATCATGTCAGCTCTATCAGCGTAGCGCCGATGTATTCTTAGGCGTGCCCTTTAATATTGCCTCTTATGCATTATTAACCATGATGATTGCGCAAGTGACAGGTTTAGAGCCAGGTGAATTTGTACATACTTTTGGCGATGTGCATTTATATTCGAATCATCTTGAGCAAGCGAAAACGCAACTCGCAAGAACGCCTTATCCTTTGCCTAAAATGTTACTGAATCCTGATATTCGTGATATCAATGATTTTCGTTTTGAAGATTTTGTCTTAACAGATTATGAGTGTCATCCCACAATTAAAGCACCGATTGCCGTATAGAGATTATGATCATGAAAAAAATCTGTTTAGTGGTAGCGATGTCAGAAAATGGTGTAATAGGCCATGACAATAAATTACTCTGGCATTTACCCAACGATCTCAAGCATTTTAAATACGTTACCCAAGGTAAGCCGATTGTCATGGGCCGCAAAACCCACGAGTCGATTGGTAGGGCATTGCCTAATCGTCAAAACATTATTCTCACCCATCAAAAAGATTATAAAGCAGAGGGCTGTGAGGTGGTGCATTCAGTAGAAGAAGCACTGAATGTGGCTAAAGGACTTAATGTCATGGTAATTGGGGGCGGTGAAATTTATCGCTTATTTTATCCTCAGGCGCACTGTATTTATCAGACCATCGTGCATACGACCTTGCAAGGCGAAACCACGTTTGCATTTGATGTCAAAGCATGGGAAGAAGTTGCACACGAAGAATATTTTCAAGATGAAAAGCACGCATACGATTATAGCTTTATCACGCTGGAAAGACCGGAGTAGCGAATGTTTTTGATCCAGACTCTCGAATATCTAATTAAATGTTTAAATGAAAGAATTGCTGTTCATTTAGAAGAATTAGGCATTAAAGTGGGAGAGAATCCTGAAAAAGCATTAGTAGAACATCTTAAAATGCTATCAGCTGAAAAACCCACTCCCGATTTTAATCCGCTATTTTCAGCATTTGCCGAGCTGTCACTTCAAGAGAAGAACCTTGATCAAACACTGTTGAAATTTAATATTACTTGGCAGCAATTAATGGAGCAAAATAAAGCGAGCTTCGTTAGTTCATTGCACAATGCTTTAAAAGACGAAAAAACCACGTTAAATAAATTGCTCGTGCTGAATCGATTTAAACGCCAGCTAAAAGCACTTGCCGTTAATGCTTTGGGTGAATTAAGACGAAGAGAACAAGTTTTACGCGATGCCAGAGTTGCAGAACAAGAAGCGCAAGTTGCTCCTCAACAAGAAAACAAGGCGAAAGGGAAAAAAGCAGCTCAGGCAGTTCAAGCGCTTGAAGCACCTGATGCAGGAGAACTTGCTGACGCACAATCTGTTGATGAATGGATTTGTAAAAGTGTGCAAGTGAGTGCCAAAGAAGCGCAAGAGCTATTAAAAGAAGTATTGGAAAATTCGAAGCGCGTAGTTCGTTTGCCTTTAGTTGGTTTTGAATTTGAAGCGACGATTGATAAAGTAGGCCGCTCAGAAATGACCGTAATGGCGTGCGAGCTTACGGTTCTTAATTTCTATGAAACGTGTAAAGCGATTGATAATTCGCGCAGAACACCTAAAAATGATGCAGGCTTAATGGTTGATTTGTTACCCGGGTTATGGAAACAGGATAAAACATTAACTGCTTTGAATGGCATATTGGCAAATGATTTGATCCGTCGTTTATTTGTGGAAGCTGAATTCAAAGCTTATCCAGCATGTGGGTTGTCTGAGCCACGGCGTTTGGGGTCTTTCCCTGCCGTGTCCTCCGAACAAGCGCGAAAAATTATTTGTGAAAAAGCCCGAAACCTGCACGAAAGAATGTTAGGTAAAATGGAAGATGATGCACGAGTTTGGCAAGGGCTTTTTGAAGAAGTGCATGATCTTGATACACAGCTATTACCTTACGAAAATGCCACTCCTTTACTGTATGCTCGCACCAAACCGCAAAATCCACCGGAGCCGATTTGTGAAGGGCTTCATAAAATGATTGAGCAAAAAGGTCGAGCAGTGGCTAAAGAAGCGGTCGATGGTCACAAAGGCCAGTGCTCAAAGCTACGAACACACTGATAGGTTTTGAAAATGTACCGGGAACCACGTATAATTTCATTTAATGTGAGTTGATTTTCTTTCTTTATAAAAATGTCAGTTATTACACCAACATTTATCGGTAAATTTGCCCACTATGTGACTCAAGCATTGCTGAAGTCGCTGCGGGTACAGGTTTGCATGCACCCAACCGTCGATCCTGCTAGGCAGTATGTCTATGGCTTTTGGCATGGCAAACAATTTGCACCGATTATGTTTTTACCCAAATGGGGCCCTGCTAAACATGTGGGCTTAGTCAGCGCATCTCGCGATGGCGATATGCTATCGGCTTGGTTGCAACAACTGGGTTATCATGTGATCCGAGGCTCTTCGAGTCGAAAAGCCATCAGTAGTGTCGTGCAACTGATTGCTGCTGCGAAAGAAGGTTACTCCATGGGGATTGCAGCAGATGGTCCAAGGGGGCCTGAATTTATTGCCAAAGCCGGCATGTCCTTTTTGGCGAACAAAGCGAATTTACAATTAGTACCGATTGGCGTGGCTTACTCCAAACCCTTTAAGTTCAAATCGTGGGATAAGTATCAATTGCCCCTTCCCTTCACTAAAGCCGTTTTGTATTTTGATGCGCCAATTACCGTGAGTGATATTTCGGATATTGAGCGTCTCAATATCGAAATGGCAAACACCCTAAATGCAGCGGAGAAAATTGCAGCAGAATTATTGGAAGGCACAGCAACGCAAGCGGTTTTAGATTGTAAGCCCTATATATCAGTGACTTAGTTCCTTTTTCCATCTCTCGCTTGCGGGTGAGGGTGGATTGTTTGCTGTGCAAACAGTCCGGGTGGGAGGACAGTGATTTAGCCTAAAACCGCACTCCGTTTTGTTCTAATACGCCAGCCTGCACCAATCACAATTGACGCCAGCACCATTAGCATACCGAGCGTATCGTACCAATGTAAGTTCTCACCTAAGAAAATAATAGCAAACAACGTTGTTGCAACTGGCATAACCCCACCGAAGATAGCGGCAGTACTGGCAGGAATAAAACTTAATCCCCAAGCCCAAGCCCAGAAAAAGAGCAGGCTACTCATGGCGGCAACACCAATCAAGAAAAATTCAAACGAATTATAAATCGTAAAATCAAAGGTCCCGGTATATAACGCACAAGGTAATAAGGTAACGAAACCTACGACATTCGCAATGAATGCACCACCTAATGGTGTAATGCGATTGGCCAGTTTTCGGCTAACAATCGAATACCAAGCTTCAGGGAACATGGCAATAAACACTAACATGTCACCAAAATAGGTATGCTCAACATTAGCAGAGGCTTCGAAATGATCGAGGTTTATCACCAAAATGCCTAGCATCGCTAAACCTAATGCAATTATTTTGGCTTGGTTAAGCCGTTCTTTTAATAACCATACCGAAAACAGCGCAATTAATGCAGGGAGTGTGCTACCAATAATTCCCGCTGCGGTTGCCGTGGTGTGTTGTAAGCCCCATACAAAAAAGAGATTAAATAAGAATGCAGCAAACACGCCTAATAAAATAGCTAAGAACCAATCGTTTTTGGTTAATTTCCCTTGTGGATGGTGGGGATCGATAATGGTGGTGCGAGTTATTAATAATACTAAGCCTAAGATAATCGCACTTAATCCAAAACGACTCGCTAGTAGCATAAACATGGGCATGGTAGAAATCAGATATTTGCTGGTAACCACATTAAGGCTAATACCAACTTGGGCGAATGCAAGAGCAATATAACCCGTAGAAAGAGCGCGGCGCATGATAAATAAACTCTTTATGAGCAAATGAGATGATAAAAATCAATAAAATGTTAACAGAAAATTCTTTACTTGGATAATGTTTTTCAGATGAAAGGTTATTTTTTTTGACAAGTTGGGCAAAAATACGTTGAACGCTGCCCTTGTCGAATACATTGGATAACACTTTTACAGCAGGTACAGTCCAGCCCTTCGCGATCGTATACGGTGAGTTGATGCCTAAAATACCCGGGTTTCCCGTCACTTTGATAAAAATCTTTAAGGGTGGTCCCCCCTTGTTTAATCGCCGCTCGTAATACTTGACGGATTGCTTGGCATAGTGCGGTTGCTGTAGCAGGGGTTAATTGCTCAGCGCTTAACTGCGGGTGAATTTTTGCCAAGAACAAACTTTCGCTAGCATAAATGTTACCCACGCCCACCACGATTTTGGGATCCATAATGAATTGTTTAATGGGAACACGGCGCTTCTTTGCTTTAAGTAACAAATAGTTTGCGTTGAACGCTTTGCCGAGAGGCTCTGGCCCTAAGTGATTCAAAATCTCAAGCGAGGTTAAGTCTTTACCAGCCCATAAAATCGCACCAAAGCGACGAGGGTCGTTATAGCGCAGTATTAAACCGTCTTCGAGCAGGCAATCAAAGTGGTCGTGTTTTTTAAGCTCGGCTTGCTCGTCGACTATGCGTAACGTTCCAGACATACCTAAATGGATAACCAAAGTGCCATTGCTGGTTTCAATTAAAATGTATTTAGCACGCCGGGTAACGTCGATAATCGTTTGAGCCGGTAATAATCTTTGTAATGTTAAATAGGGGATCGGCCAGCGTAATTGTTTTTGACGTATCAGGATCCGTTTTATTTTTCGTTGTAATAAATGTGAGCGAATGCCGCGAACAGTTGTTTCAACTTCAGGTAATTCGGGCATTCGTCAACCTATACTGATTTAATAGCTTTGTGGCCGATATCGTTACGATAAAATACACCATCCCAAGCGACTTTCTTAACCAATCGATAAGCTTTTTCTTGTGCATCCAGATAATTGTCGCCAAGAGCGGTAACGCATAGAACTCGACCACCATTGGTGATGATATTGCCTTCTTGCAATAGAGTGCCTGCATGAAAAATCTTATAGCCTTCACCTGGTGCAACGTTATTCAATGTTGGGATCACATCCCCTTTGTGGTAATGATCGGGATAACCGTTGGCAGCTAAGACCACACCCAGCGCAGGTTTTTCATCCCAAGTTGCGACATACCCATCTAAACGTCCTTCTAATGCCGTGAGACAAAGTTGAGCAAAGTCAGATTGTAAACGCATCAGAACGGGTTGTGTTTCAGGATCACCAAAACGACAATTATACTCCAATACCTTAATTTCGCCCTTTGGTGTGATCATGAGACCGGCATATAAAAAGCCAGTAAAGCGCTGTCCGTCAGCTGTCATGCCTTGCAAGGTCGGCCAAATAACCTGATCCATGATCGCTTGATGTAAGGATGCCGTTACAATCGGTGCTGGGGAATAGGCGCCCATGCCACCCGTATTCGGGCCTTGATCATGATCATCACGGGTTTTGTGATCTTGCGAGGTCGCAAATGGCACACAATTTTGCCCATCGCTTAACACAATGAAGCTGACTTCTTCGCCTTGAATAAATTCTTCAATAACGACTTGATTACCGGCTTCGCCAAAATGATGCTGAGAAAGCATCGCGTCAATCGTGCTGGTTGCCTCATTGAGATTTTGCGCAATAACGACGCCTTTGCCAGCGGCTAATCCATCGGCTTTAATCACTTGTGGAAATTCACATGTCGCTAAATAAGCATTAGCTTCACTCGCATTTGAAAATGTTTTAGCTTTTGCCGTAGGAATGTTATGCCGTTGCATAAAGTCTTTAGCAAAGGCTTTAGAGCCTTCCAATTGCGCACAGGCTTGGGTGGGTCCTAAGCAGAGTAAATTACGCTCGTTAAAATAGTCGACGATCCCGGCGACTAGCGGCAATTCAGGTCCTACTACCGTAAATTGAATATGTTGATTTTTGACAAAATCGGATAAAGCTGCAAAATCTAAAATATCAATGGCGATATTTTCAACTTTGGGCTCACGATGTGTCCCGGCATTTCCCGGTGCAACATACACCATTTGTACGTTTGGTGATTGGGCTAATTTCCAAGCTAGGGCATGTTCTCTGCCGCCATTGCCTACTACTAATACTTTCATCATGCTTTGTATTCCAATTGCTTAGTGGCGAAAATGCCGTTTACCGGTAAATAGCATAACCATGCCCAGTTTATTGGCCATCGCGATGACATCTGGGTCTTTTTTAGAACCGCCAGGTTGGATCACGGCGCGAATGCCGTATTCAAAAGCCTTTTCAATATTGTCAGTAAATGGGAAGAATGCGTCTGAAGCCATTGCAGCGCCTTCAAGAGATAATTTTTGTTCCCGCGCTTTGATAGCCGCAATTTCTGTGCTCATGATGCGTGACATTTGTCCGGCGCCAATTCCCAATGACTGACCATTTTTTGCATAAACAATCGCATTAGATTTAACAAATTTAACCAGTTGCCAACTAAACAACAAATCAGCCAATTGTTCTTTCGTAGGCTTCATCAAAGTCACGACTTCATATGAAATGGGATTGTCGAGCTTGTCGGCAGTTTGCACTAATAATCCACCATTCACGCTGTGGATATCCCATTCTGTGATGAGTGGCGCATCGCTTGGTGTTTGGTAAGACAGCACACGGCAATCGGGTTTGTTTTTGGCCAACGCTAAGGCCTTGTCAGTGAATTGTGGTGCAATTAACACTTCAACAAATTGCTTACCTAGAATGTGGCTCATTAATGCCTCATCCACTTCGCAGTTGAAGGCAATGATACCGCCAAAAGCAGAGGTTGGATCGCAGATATAAGCGCGCTCATAAGCCTTGATAGCCGTTTCATCGAACGCAACACCACAAGGGTTTGCGTGCTTAACAATGACGCATGCTTTGCCATCAAATGATTTAACGCATTCAAGTGCCGTGTTGGCATCCGCAATATTATTAAATGATAGGGCTTTGCCTTGGTGCATTACTGCTTTAGCGATGCTGTCTTTAGGGGCATCAATCGATTGGTAAAAAGCGGCTTGTTGATGTGGGTTTTCACCGTAGCGCAAGGTTTCTTTTAATTGATAAGGCATATTGAAAGTGGGACCAAATTGCACGGTCCCAGTCTCGGCAATTTGCTTGCTAAAATAATTAGCAATATGAGCGTCATAGCCTGCAGTGTGTGCAAAAGCTTTGGCGGCGAAACGGACACGCGTTTTTTCACTTACCGCGCCATCGTTTGCCTTAAGATTCTCGATGAACTCATTATAGTCATTAGGATCGACCAATACAGTGCACCATTCATGATTTTTAGCGGCGCCACGAATGAGTGTTGGACCACCGATGTCTATGTTTTCGATAGCATCATGGGTGGTAACATCTTCTCTTTGGATGACTTTTTCAAAGGGGTATAAATTAACCACAACCAAATCGATATCCGGAATACCATGATGGATCATGGTGTCTGCGTCGATGTCACGACGTCCTAGAATGCCGCCATGGATTTTAGGGTGTAAGGTTTTAACACGCCCATCCATCATTTCAGGAAAACCAGTATAATCACCAACGAGCGTCACAGGGATCCCGTGTTGTTTTAAAATGGCAGCGGTATTACCGGTTGATATCAATTCAACTCCACGCAAATGGAGCGCTTCAGCTAATTCAACAATATGGGTTTTATCATAAACAGTCAGCAGTGCGCGCTGAATAATAGTTGATTCGTGCATGTTATTTACCTCTGAGTTATTCTAGGCCGTATTCTGCCAAACGTTTACGTAATGTGCCTCGTGCTAGACCCAACCATTCCGCTGCTTTACTTTGATTGCCACCCGCATGTTGTAACACTGTTTTGAACAACCCTAATTCAACTTCTTTGATGACCAAGTCGTATAGTTTATTAGCCGGCTGCCCATCGAGTGTGCAAAAATAGTCTTCCATGAGCCTGGCAACGATTTCGCGCAAAGGATTATTGTTTTGCATATTCAAGATCCCATCAAGCTTTGAAAAAATAATTCAGCCGCTTGTAGTTGCTCTTCTGCTGTTTCGAGTTGGTTAAAAGCGTGTCGAAATGATGAGCCGTTACGCTGGCCTTTGCTATACCAAGAGACATGTTTTCGAGTGACTAGAACACCACGCTTTTCACCATAGAAGGCATACAAATATTTCATATGGTTGGTCATGAGTTCATGAACGGTTGTAATTGTTGGCGCATCCAGCATTTCGCCATGCTGCAGGTAATGTATAATTTCATTAAAAATCCAAGGACGACCTTGTGCAGCGCGGCCTATCATTAAACCATCAACGCCGGTTTTATCTAATACATATTGTGCTTTTTCAGGTGTGCTGATGTCGCCATTAGCAAATACGGGAATAGCAATATTTTGTTTAATTTCTGCAATAGTGTCGTATTCGGCTTCACCTTGAAACATACATGAACGCGTGCGGCCATGCACCGCCAACGCTTGAATACCACAGTCTTGGGCCATTTTTGCAACGTTAACGCCATTGCGATGTTGTGAATCCCAGCCGGTACGAATTTTTAAGGTAACCGGAATTTTCACGGCACCAACCACGGCTTCCAGAATTCTTGCCACCAACGGCTCATCTCTTAAGAGCGCTGAACCAGAAAGCGTATTACACACTTTTTTGGCAGGACATCCCATATTGATATCGATGATTTCAGCACCGTGCGCTTCATTGTAACGAGCAGCTTCTGCCATCATGTTAGGATCAGCCCCAACAATTTGCACTGAACAGGGTCTGGTTTCACCTTCGTGATTTGCGCGACGTTTGGTTTTTTCGCTTCCATGCAATAAAGAATTTGCGCCGACCATTTCTGAAACGGCAAGACCCGCACCGAGATTTTTACAAAGCTGCCGAAAGGGTCTGTCAGTGACGCCGGCCATAGGCGCTAAGACAATCGGATGTTCGATTTGATGAGGGCCAATTTTAACGGGAGAAAGTCTTTTAACTCCCTTAGGAGACAATGACATAGGCGTTACCCTTTTGCTGACGAGCGAGAATTATACCGATTTAGCTAGGATATAACAGTGCTTATGCGGTTCTAACACCGACTAATAAAACCCAATCATCACAGCTTTTAATCGGTTCAAAGGTAAAAAAGTCGCGATAGGCCGCCAGGACGCTCTCAGCCTGGTTAGTTAACAAACCAGACATAATGAGGTTTCCGCCTATTTCTGTGAGTAGGCGTAAACGAGGGGCCAATTCAATTAAAGGTTCAGCCAAAATATTGGCTAATACGGTTTTTGCAGCAGGCCCATTGAACGCTTCAGGACTAAATACCGCAATGGCTGAATTATCCAAATGATTACGTAAAGCATTGTCTTGCGTGCTCGTTAACGCTTGGGGGTCATAATCAATTGCGTCAACATGCGTTGCACCGAGTAATAAAGCGCCGATACCTAAAATCCCTGAGCCACAGCCATAATCAATGACGCGTTGTCCTTTGGGCGGATGGTTGCTTAGCCATTCTAAACATAACGCGGTTGTTGGATGGGTACCGGTGCCAAAAGCAAGACCAGGATCCAATTTCAGCACAATCGCTTCTTTTTCAAGCGTCTCAATCTCTGGGTGCTCATGAGGAACTACCCAAAAATGCTTTCCAAAAGCCATTGGCTTAAAGTGTTCAAGCCAAACACGTGACCACTCTCGATCGACCAAAGTGGTTACTTTTATTGATAAATCAGGCAATAACGCAAATAGGGTTTTACGCAGATCATTTAAATCCGTTTCTGTGGGAAACAGTCCAACGATCTTAACGCTGTTCCATAAAGGCGTGGTGCCAGGGAGTGGCTCAAGCAGAGGCTGATCAGCGCCATCAAAATAGGAAACCGCCAAAGCACCTAATTTTTCTAATACATCACTACAGGTTGTCGTAGCTTTTTCTGGCACTTCAAAAGAAACTTCTATGAAAGACACTATGTAATATCCTTCATTTTATTTTCTAGATAGTGAATCGTGGTGCCACCCTTCATAAAATGCGTATCGCGCACCAGATCTTGATGTAGTGGAATATTGGTTTTTATGCCATCTACGACAATTTCACTTAGGGCATTGCGCATGCGTCGCATCGCTTCATGACGATCTTTGCCATAGGTGATGAGCTTGGCAATCAATGAATCGTAGTTAGGCGGCACGACATAGGAGCTATAGACGTGAGAGTCGATACGTACGCCAGGGCCTCCTGGAGCATGGAACCAGGTGATTTTCCCAGGGCAAGGCATAAACGTTTTGGGATCTTCCGCGTTTATTCGACATTCAATAGCATGACCTTGAATGCGCACATCTTCTTGCTTGATAGACAATTTTTCGCCAGCTGCAATTTTTAATTGTTCTTTAACAATATCAATCCCGGTGATCATTTCTGTTACAGGATGTTCAACTTGGACACGTGTATTCATTTCAATGAAATAAAACTCACCATCTTGGAACAAAAATTCAAAAGTGCCGGCTCCTCGGTAATTGATCCTTAAGCAAGCATCAACGCAGCGTTTACCAATTTCCTGGCGTTGAGCATCAGTGATAAAAGGGGCTGGTGCTTCTTCTAATACTTTTTGATGGCGACGTTGCATGGAGCAATCTCTTTCGCCTAAATGGATAGCGTTACCTTGTCCATCTGCTAAAACTTGAATTTCAATGTGTCGTGGTTTTTCAAGGTATTTTTCCATGTAAACGCTGCTATTGCCAAAAGCATTACCCGCTTCGGTCTGGGTTAATGAAATAGCATTCAATAACGCGGCTTCACTTTGAACGACACGCATACCACGACCACCGCCACCACCGGCGGCTTTAATAATCACGGGATAACCAATCTCTCGAGCAATCCGTAAATTACGTTTATCATCATCATCCAGTGGGCCATCAGATCCTGGTACACAAGGCACACCGGCTTCTTTCATGGCTTTAATGGCAGAGACTTTGTTTCCCATCAAACGAATGGTTTCAGGTCTTGGGCCAATAAAGATAAAACCACTTTGCTCGGTACGCTCGGCAAAATCAGCATTTTCGGCTAAAAAGCCATAGCCTGGGTGAATCGCAACAGAATCAGTGATTTCTGCAGCACTAATAATCGCAGGAATATTTAAATAACTTTCAGGAGAAGGAGCTGGCCCGATACAAATGGCCTCATCCGATAATCGCACAGGCAGAAGATCTCTATCAACGGTCGAATAGAGTGCAACTGTTTTAATGCCTAATTCATGGCACGCACGCAAGATGCGTAAAGCGATTTCTCCACGATTAGCAATAACAACCTTATCTAACATGGGATCTCTTATTTAATCACGAATAAAGGTTGGCCAAATTCTACTGGCTGACCATTTTCAACTAAGATAGCAACAATGGTACCGGAAGCATCGGCTTCAATTTGATTGAGCATTTTCATTGCTTCGACAATACAAAGCGTGTCGCCTGCTTTCACTTGAGAGCCAATTTCAACAAAAGGCGGTTGTG
>CAZCXZ010000006.1:0-48114 GCA_964502705.1 Uncultured Candidatus Berkiella sp.
GTCTTCCGCTTGATGCTCATGCGCTTCTTGAACCATTTTGTTAATTTCATCATCGCTTAAACCGCTAGATGGCTTAACAACCATGGATTGTTCTTTGCCGGTTGCTTTATCTTTAGCAGACACATGCAAAATACCGTTAGCATCGATATCAAATGTCACTTCAATTTGTGGCATGCCACGAGGGGACGGCGGAATGTTGGTTAAATCGAATTGACCTAAGAATTTGTTCGCAGAGGCTTGTTCACGTTCACCTTGGAAAATACGTACTGTCACGGCGGTTTGGTTATCATCCGCGGTTGAGAATACTTGGCTTTTCTTAGTAGGCACAGTGGTATTTTTTTCAATTAACTTGGTCATCACGCCACCCATGGTTTCAATTCCCAAGGAAAGTGGTGTCACGTCAAGTAAAAGAATGTCTTTCACATCGCCAGATAATACGGCGCCTTGAATAGCAGCACCGATAGCAACGGCTTCATCAGGGTTTACATCTTTACGTGGTGCTTGACCAAAGAAAGATTCAACTTGTGCTTGCACTTGTGGCATACGGGTTTGACCGCCGACCAAAATAACGGCATTGATGTCTTTCGTTGATTTACCAGCATCTTTCAATGCCATTTTACAAGGTTCGAGCGTGCGTTTAATTAAGTCTTCAACTAATGATTCGAATTTAGCACGGGTCAAACGAATATTCATATGCTTAGGACCGGACGCATCTGCAGTGATGTACGGCAGATTGATATCGGTTTGTTCGCGTGATGAAAGCTCAATTTTTGCTTTTTCAGAAGCTTCTTTTAAGCGTTGTAACGCTAATGGATCTTTACGAAGATCAACGCCACAATCTTTCTTAAATTCATCGACTAAATAGTTAATGATGCGATCGTCAAAATCTTCACCACCTAAATGGGTGTCGCCATTGGTTGCTAATACTTCGAATTGTTGTTCGCCATCAATCTCAGCAATTTCAATGATAGAAACGTCAAAAGTACCACCACCTAAGTCGTATACCGCAATAATGGTATCGCCAGATTTTTTATCCATACCAAATGCAAGCGCTGCAGCGGTTGGCTCGTTGATGATTCGTTTAACTTCTAAGCCTGCAATTTTACCTGCATCTTTAGTTGCTTGACGTTGTGAATCGTTAAAGTACGCAGGTACTGTGATCACAGCCTCGGTCACTTCATGGCCCAAATAATCTTCAGCCGTCTTTTTCATTTTCGCTAAAACTAATGCAGAAATTTGTGGTGGTGCAATTTTCTCGTTATTACGACCTTCCACCCATGCATCGCCGTTATCGGCTTTAGCAATACCATAAGAAATATGGGTATCACGCAGGTTAGCATCGTCAAATTTGCGACCAATTAAACGTTTTACTGCATTGTAGGTATATTTAGGGTTTGTCACGCCTTGGCGTTTCGCGGTTTGCCCAACTAAGCGTTCACCATCTTCGGTAAAAGCAACAATAGAAGGGGTTGTTCTATCACCTTCACTATTTTCGATAACGCGGGGTTTACCATTTTCTAGAATGGCAACGCAGGAGTTTGTGGTTCCTAAGTCGATGCCAATCACTACATTCTTCGCCATTACTTTTTCTCCAAGCTTCAATAACTAAATAGGTTTCTTATCAATATGGGGGCAAAATTTGCCGTTTCAATCACTCTTTTGCTGTATTTTTAGCTAGTTGGGGCTTTTGAGACCACCACACGCGCTGGGCGCAGCAAACGATTTTGAAGCATATACCCCTTTTGAACGACAGCGACAATTCGATTGGGCTCCAAGTCGTTGGTTTCTTGAATTGAAATCGCTTCATGGAATGCAGGGTTAAATACGTCCCCTGCCGCCGGATCAACCGCGATGATCCCTTGTTTATCTAATGCATTCATAAATACAGAATGCGTTAGTTTAATACCTTCAACTAAATGATCAACGGTTAACTGATTGCTTTGGCTATAAGCCAGCCCTTGATCAAGGCTATCGAGTACTTGCAGCATTTCACCCGCAAAACGCTCCATGGCAAATTTGCGCGCATTTTCTACATCTTGCTCAGATCGCTTTATTAAGTTTTGCAACTCAGCTTCTTTTCGAACCAATCGCTCCCAATTGCCATCGGCTTTCTCTTGGGTTTCTTGTAATGTTTTGCTTAACACAGCGATTTGATCATGTAATTCGTTAACGTTATCTGGCGCAATTAGATGATCTTCGGCTATTGGAAAGTCCTCTTCAAAACGCGCTGAAGGGGTATCTTCACCGGATTTATTCTTGTTCTCTGACATCGCAACCTCTCAAACTTTAAAACAAACTATATTGGGATCTAATGATCGGGTTTCAAGAGCGTTTCTAATATTTTTGCAGTGAGTTCAACCATCGGAATGACTTTGTCATAACGCATACGAGTAGGCCCAATGACCCCCAATACGCCCACGATTTCACCGTCAATCTTGTAACAGGAAGTGATCACGCTACATTCACGAAACGCATCATAACCGGATTCTTCACCAATAAACATCTGGACTCCGTCAGTCTGCAAACAGTGATCCAGCAGTTGTAGAATGTGTTGCTTCTGGCGAAATGCATCAAATACCCGTTCAATTTGGGTAATTCCCCCATAGGGCGTTACTAAATTTTGGTGGCCAGCTAAGTAGTATTCTTCTTGTTGTTTCTGCGGTTTAAATGCTTGGCTGGCCACATCCACCACCGCTTTCATAAGGCTGTCCATTTGCGAACGATCTTGATTAAGCGAACACAACAGCTCTTGGCGAGCAGCAAGCAAATCTTTACCGACAAAATGTTGGTTTAAAAAGTTACTGGCTTGGGTTAACTCACTAGCCGTATACCGTTGCTCGGTCACAATAATACGGTTCTGAACTTCACGGTCATTGAACACAAGCACGACCAGCACTCTGAAGTCGGCTAAAGGCAAAAACTCGACATGACGAAGGATCTGGTGTTCCCGATGTGGCATGGTAACAATGCCGACCATATGCGTGAGCTCTGAGAGCACATTTGAGGCATTCACAATCAAATTATTGGTCGGTTGCGTAGGATCGAGCTGTTCTTCAACCATTTTGGCATCAACCGCATTCAGAGGATGCACGGATAACAGGCTATCAACAAAGAAGCGGATGCCTGCGCTGGTTGGGATCCGACCTGCTGAGGTGTGGGGCGAAGCCAAAAAGCCCTTTTCTTCTAAATCACATAGCACTTTTCGCACCGTGGCAGGGCTTAAACCAGGAAATGCTTCAGATACGAGCGTTTTTGAGCCTACGGGTTGCCCATCTCGGATGTATAATTCAACAAGATGCTTTAATAGCAGTTGCGCGCGTTCAGATATACTATTTGCAGTCATTGTGTTTAATGTGGCTATTCACGGTTGTTAGAAGGTTACCTAAATTTGGATTGCCCTTCATTTTAAATGGTTAGTCGCTAAAGATATAGAGGAGAGGTCAGATATGGCCCTAGCATTTTCAACCATCGGCTTGATTGGCAAACATGCCAATCCCGAAGTTCAAAGCACCCTGGCCTCTTTGGTCACCTTTTTACAGGTGCAAGGTATTGAAGTGCTGATGGAGCAAACTTGCGCTGCCATGATGCCTCCCAGCTTACTAACCAAGGCAATAACACGCGACAAGCTTGGCGCATTATGTGATCTTGTGATTGTGGTTGGTGGTGATGGTAGCTTGTTGGATGCGGCGCGTACCGTGGTTGATCACGATGTTCCGGTGGTGGGCGTCAATCGAGGTCGTTTAGGTTTCTTAACCGATATTTCACCACAAGCGTTAACCCAATCGCTTGAACCCATTTTACGAGGCCAATATCAAGAAGAACGTCGATTTTTTCTCGAAATGCATCTAATGCGTGATGACAAAGTCATCCATGAGGGTAAAGCATTAAACGATGTCGTGCTCTATTCTGGCGATATTGCCAGAATGATGGATTTCCAAGTGATTATTGATGATCAATTTGTTTATCGTCAACGTTCTGATGGTTTAATCACCGCGACACCTACGGGCTCAACCGCTTATGCGCTCTCAGGTGGCGGGCCTATCTTGCATCCTTCATTAGAGGCGGTGGTCATGGTGCCGATGCATCCGCATACGTTGAGTTCGCGCCCGATTGTCGTTGATAGCCATGCTAAAATTGAATTACATATCATGCCTGATAGTTTGCTGAACCCTCGATTAAGTTGCGATGGACAAGTTCATTTTGATGCCAAGCCGGATGATAGAATTGTGATCCAACGTAAAACCCAAGAGCTCAGGCTCTTACATCCCACAGATTATGATTACTATTATACTCTGCGTAGTAAATTAGGCTGGAGCGCATAAATGCTGCAACATTTATACATTAAAGACTTAGCGGTTGTGGCTTTTGCCGACATTCATTTTGCAACTGGCATGACGGTGATCACCGGTGAAACCGGTGCGGGTAAAAGTATTTTACTTGATGCGTTAGGGCTTGCGATTGGTGAACGTGGTGATAGCCAGATGATTAGGCCAGGCGCTTTGAGTGCAGAGATCGCCGCTACATTTGATGTTAGCTCACTTTCAGGTGCAGTGTTATGGTTAACCGATCTTGATCTCACATGTGACGACAACCAGCATCAATGCATTATTCGACGCATTCTTTATGCTAACGGCCGTTCCAAAGCCTTTATTAACGGGCGCCCTGTTACTACCGCCCAACTGCGCTTATTGGGTGATTATTTAATCCAGATCCATGGGCAACATCAACATCAATTATTATTAAAACCAACCGAGCAATTACGCTTACTCGATGCTTTTGGCCAACATGAGGCGAAGGTGAGCCAAGTGAAAACGGCTTACAAAGAATATGACGCACTACTTATAAAACGTGAACAGCTGTTAATGAGCAGCAAAACGGATTCTGCGCGTATTGATCTACTGCATTATCAAATAGCCGAACTACAAGCTTTACAATTAGGCGAATATGAACTGCAACAATTAGATAAAGAACATGACAACCTAGCGTATGCGCGCACATTCATAGAAAGTGGCGAACATGCCCTTGGTTTACTTGAGAATAATGACGAAGGGAATGTCTTACAATGGTTAGGCCAACTCGAAACGGTATTACGCCCGCTCGCTGATAAAAATAAAGCGCTCAAAAATGCCCATGAATGTATTGAAAATGCGGGTATACAACTAAGAGAGGCCAGCGGTGAACTTAACGATTTTGTTTGCCAACTCGAAATCGACCCAGCTAGATTACATGAGGTTGAACTACGCTTAGAGCGTATCCATGAAATAGCTCGTAAACATAAAGTCGAAGCACCTCACCTCTATGCTCACTTTTGCCATCTGCAACAACAAGCAGACCTGTTTGCTAATCAAGCACAATTTATTGCTGAGATCGATCAACATATTCTATTAGCAAAACAACACTATCAACAATTTGCTAAACAATTAACCAAAGCGCGTTTGAAGGCAGCTGAAAAATTAGCACAAGAAGTTACCGCTTGCGTACAACAACTTGCCATGCCAGGAGCTGTATTTACCATTGACTTGCATCCTTATAATGATGATGAATTACATGCGCAAGGCAATGAAAGTGCGCTTTTTGGCATCAGTGCCAATCCAGGGCATCCACCACAACCCCTCAACAAAGTCGCATCCGGTGGTGAATTATCACGTATTAGCTTAGCATTACAATTGATCACGGCAAAATTTGTAGCGACACCGTGTTTGGTATTTGATGAAGTCGATGTGGGTATTAGCGGAAAAATTGGCGCATTAGTGGGCAAAGCGTTACAACGCTTAAGCTCTGATGCTCAAGTACTTTGCGTCACGCATTTACCGCAAGTTGCTGCCTGTGGTGAAAACCATTTACAAGTAGTTAAACAGCGCTCTGATACTAACACTGTCACTGAAATCCATATGCTTAACCAAGCAGGTCGCATTGAAGCCATTGCGCAAATGCTGGGCGGTGTTGATGTGACCACCCAAGCACGTGCGAATGCAAAGCAGTTACTAAAACAAAAAGAACCCGTTGATTGAACCAGACTAACTGTACCTGCTATTTAATAGCAGGCACAGTGCTGGAACTTTTATGCGAACTCTTGCAGTTTTGGATATAAATTTTATTATCACAAAAAGTCTCACTTGGGTTGTGATCAGTATAAATAATGGTCTTGTTTGCAAAATATTTTTTAAGGGCTTTTTCAATTCTGCCCTTATTATTTGATGTTGCATCATGATCAACACGGGATGTTGGCTCGTCTAACACAACCACATCTGGATCTTTCATAATCGCACTCACAATTTCGACACGTTGTTTCTCACCATCACTAAGATGCTGCCCATGCCAGTCTTTAACGGTTTCTAAATCTTGAATAGTAGTAGACTTAAATCCTAATTCCTCCATGACTACTTTTACTTTTTGTATTTCTTGAGGAGTAGCCTTCTTAGTTCTTGGATACATAATAGCATCTAATAGACTGCCTTCTGCTGGGAAATAGGGTTGTGAAGGCACAAAATGAACATTATCGGGTATTCCCTCAATTTCACCGCTTGCATTTGGCGTCAGACCTGCCAGAGCGCGCAAAATAGAAGTTTTGCCAACACCAGAAGCACCTTGTAATAAAGTAATGCGCCCTTTAGGAATACTCATCGAGTAGTTAGTCAAAATGGCTGTTCCATCTGGCTTATTCAAGGTTAGATTTTTGATGTTAATGGCAGTAGCATTACTGCCAGTCATTCGCAAGCTTGCCTTTCCTTCTTGATGACGCTTCTCCCAATCTGACATAGAGGCTTTAAACTCTTCAATTCTTTTAAGCGTAACGGCACATTCTGTGACCTTGTCAAAGTTGTCATTTTTCCAAGTAAAGAAGTTCACGACATTTTGAAAATGATATGGTATTTCTAAAATACTGGCAAAGCTTAATTTTTGCGAAATAATGTTGGGTGCACACAAGAGTAATGCAATAAATGAAGTGAATTCCGCATGCAGGTTTGTTGCAAAATTTAGTAATGAGCGAACTTTTGATGCGCCACTTTGCACAATTCTTGTCTGTTTAATAGTCTGAAGTAAAGACTGGTGTTCGTAATTTGCTCCCTTTTTAAAAGCAATTGCTTCGGCGTTTGATTTGATATGATGAACTTTTGATTGAAGTTTAGCTTCCATTTCTCGTTGTTTGCTTTGAAGATCTTCTAAAGAATCTCCCATTTTATTGGTGATAAAATTATAAGCTAGTGCATACAGAACCGTGCATGCAACTAGGTAGCCTGGTATAGCAAACGAAAATGACAAAAATGCTATTTCTAACGGCACAGAAAGCAAAAACAATCCTCGAAGCCCAACAACAAAGTTGCTGACCGTCGTTAAGAAGTTATCAAATAGTTCAGTCGTTGAGCGCGCTAATTCTTCACTATCATGACTAAGAAGTTGAGCAGGATTTGTTGGATTTGTCGTAAGTCGCGTTGTTCCATAGTAGGCATCATTTTTCATCCAGCTTTTTTCAAGTTTTTTATTCACAGAAAAGGCCAAGGAACTTCCCAGCAAACTTGCTACCCATGAATCAATCCCCGTGAGCAGACCGTAACTTGTTATGGCGGTTATACACTGAGCTGCTGCAAAGAAAAAAGCAGCATAAGTGACGCCAGGAACAGCTATCAGCCCCATCAATGTCGCCATAGTAGAATTAACCGCAATTAAAGCAAAAGCAAGTAAGATATTACCTAAAATAATTCCTGCCAAATAAAAAGTGCGTGTTCTCTTCTTTTTGCTTAAACCAAAATGAGGGCGGTATAAGTTGTATAATTTTTTTGTAATTGATAGCAATGTAATGGGGTCGTCTTGCGTCGTGCTATTCTCTTCATTACTCATGTGATTACTTCTTTATCATTTTCAATAATAAACATTGATTGGATAGTAAAGAAATAATCTAATGAAATGTTTAATTAACCGACGAAAGGGAGAAAGCACGAGATGTGCGCGACTAGTTGCTCGACTAACATCCGTGATAAAATGTGATTAGCAAAAAGTTATAGAAAATAGTTCGCAGGCCCTCCTTGGCACAACGACTTGCATTAAGCTGTTCTTACTTATATTGGGGTTATCCGCATTTGATCCTTATCGTTATCTTCAATTGTCTGATACAGCTTAGATAATCATATCGTTTACTTCGCTTTCACAACGCCTGGTGGACTCCATTTGCCATTGATAATTGCATTCTCTGGCCAGTAAAAACGGAACATGAGAACAAAATCACCTTCCGGCGCAGGCAACCAATTGTTTTCTTTGTCTTTGCCTGGTGATTCATGTTGGATGTAAAGATCAACTGAACCATCTTGGTTTTTATGCAAATCATTACGTGCGCTTACTGTATAGCGATTAAGCGCATTTTCGGTAAAGAAATACTTATCATCATACATCGTTAATGACCAAAATCCTTTCACAGGGGGTAATTGACCCTTAGCAAAATGAATCGTGTAACGATTAGCACCATTTAATTTTTCACCTTTGCTGTCAACAGTAGTAGAAGGGTAAATTGCGTCTTGCGGAAGATTTGCACCTAAGCCGATTGCAGCAACAAATGCGCGTTGAATATAGTCAGTGCCATATTTACCGGTTTTCGTTGAAAACAGCCAACCATTTTTATCAACACCAGCACTCTTTTCATGCGCCATGATAGCTTCTTGCCCAGCTTTAATAGAAGCATCCAATCCTTTGGCCACATCTGCATCGGCCTTACTGAGATCAAAAGGCTTACCTGGCTCTAAACCAATTTTAGCCATTTTCTTTACCATTGGCGTGTCAGCTTTAGTGGGAGGATTATCCTTTAAGAGTAAGGCCAACTGATTAAAATAGTCTTTGGCATCGAGTGCATTCACTTGATCACGCACTGGGGTCTTCATATCAATGCTTGAATCAACCTTGCCTTTGGGCGCCGTATAGTCTTTACCAAAGGAACTCAGCGGCGCAAGTTTGTATTGATCTTGCAAAGCATGTACTGCTTTATAATCTTCAGGCGTTCCAGTGCAATACGTTCTACCTAAAATCCAAACCATATTTGTCGATGATTTTAATTCTTTAACATTTTTAGGCAGCTTACCTTTCCAGTTGGGGCCAACGATGGCAAAATTTTGCGCTTTGGTGCCGGTGGTACGTGTTCCTGGATCGGCAAAAACATCTGTCCAACCACTTAACATTGGCATTAAATAATAACGCCCATCTTCATTAGGTACTTGTAATACATAGGGCTCTGCTCCCACATCAATCCATGCTGACGAATATAAGGTATCTGCGTTGGGTGCCGTAACATCACGAAATTTTGCATCAGGATATTCACGCGCATTCACAAATTGCCCCATGGGTGCTCTTAAACCTTCTACTGACTCAACATTGGTCATAACTTTACGTGTCATGTCCATCGTAACCAATGAGTATCCATAGATATAGATTTCTTTACCCAACTCTAAAGCTTGTGCTTCTGTTAATTTCTCTGCTTTGTGTTCTGCTGCATAGACTGGTGAAAAAGATAGCCCTAGTAAACATAAAAACAGTGGACAACATTTGCGGACGCTTATATTTCTCATAGTAAACCAACCCTAGTGTAAATAGTCGATTTCAGAAGTATAGCGATGATTATTAAAAATATGTGTTACATATAAAGGAAGGGAGTTATGTGGCCATAACTCCCCTAGTTACCCTAATATGACAGTTTACGAATTATGATCATGATGATCGGATATATCATGAATTTTTTGGTTTAATACCTTTAATAATAAATGTTTCATATTGATTCTCCTTAGCTGAATCAGACGTTCGGCAATTGCCATAACATTCGTTTAAGATGCGATCAATATTCTCTGTCGTGTTTAGCACGATCTTTTTTATGTCTTTTTTGCGAGCGATTTGAATGAACTTTTTTATGATGATATTTTGCAGCATAAAAGGCGATATCTTGTTCTAAAAGAAACATATCTCGTTTGCTGTGTCTTTTCATAAAGTAATCCTCCAATCATTTTACAACTTTACCAACCATGGATAATAATTTTATTATTTAGCATAACGCTATTTTCAATTCAGAGTGAACCGCCTTAACTTCTTTAACACTTTCTGACAAGTTACGTGCGATTTTCTCTTCAAACTCCGTTTCCACCTCCCCTGTTAAAATAACAACTTGATTAATTGTAGTCACATGAATTTTAGTCGCAGATAGCTCCGGCTCATTCAACAACAAGGTTTTAATTTTTGCAGTTATCATGGTGTCGACCAGCGCTTCTTCAGCGCGATGTTCGGTTTCCTTTAATGCTTCAATTTTTGAAGCATTCACATTCGTGGCAATGATGACTGTTCCCAAAATAACGGTGAACGCAGTTAGTTTTAATTTATTCATCATGCACTCCTTTCGCTATACCGCTTAATTGCGACACTTTTACCTTAACAATTTTTTACCGAAATAACACCCCTGTTTTTTTTATAGTTAACGATTGAATGTTTATCATGAAATTAATTTTACAGGCAAAAGAAATCCTTTATCTAAAAAGATATTTTCAAAGTAAGGATTAAAAATAAATATAAATGTGATTAACTTTGCTTACGAGGCATTCGTAAAGCAATTTTGGTATTCATTATTTTGTGATTAAATTCAGTGTCATTTAAGTGAGACAATCGGTACATCAAACAAAATTCTTTCCATGTACGATTTATTCTATGAGAGAAGTCATTCCAATTATCTTTGTGCATAACATGGCTCCATACTTAAAACCGGAAATGTTATTCAATAGCAGGAAGGTCAGTTTATGCCCTTTTTACACCAAATACAACCCTAAATATTAGCTAACAAACAAAGTAAAGGGCATCCTGCCTTAAAGCTAATCAAAAAGTCCATTGGTATTGAGTACTTTATAATTCCAAAGTTTTTCAAACAGTTCAGGCTTTGATGAGCAATTAAATTTATGTTTCACATTACGCATAAAAGTATCGGCGGTGACTTTCTTTACACTCATCAACGTGGCAATTTGCGAGGTCGAGAGGCCTTTCAAATATAAATTTAAACACTGCAATTCACGTTTAGATAATTTAATGGCTACATTATCATCAAAATAATAGTGACGCGTATCAAAAACGTTTTTTAAAGACTCGGTATCAATTGAAGGAACTGCCTGATTGCTAGAAATAGCTAGCATATTCTCAGGTACAATAAACGGATCTTGCATGGCACGCTCAATCAGATGAGCAGCCTTATCTTTAAAATAATAAATAAATTTATTAATGATCTCACGATGATTCGAATAAAACTGTAATACTGTATTCGCATCGTTGGGTGAGGCAAATGTAAATATTTCTGTAAAAGCGTTATGTCGCTTAAAAATTTGAATGCCATTGCCATAATGTAGGGTTCTAGCACTTTGTTGTAGATCTGCATTTTGAACTTGATCAAAGGTATATACACCCTCTGGCGTTACTGCTGAACAATAAGGGTTGCTAGCTTCAAACCAAGCATGAAAGAGCGCATTATCTGTCTGCAAGGAAATGCTCTTGTTACGCTCAAAATCTCGTGCGTAACTAAAGAAATTAATCTCCGTACCTGCAAAAAGCGGCGCGGCTATCTTGCGCATATTTGATGCTACTTTTGAGCAAACTGGGGTGCTGAGTGTCATGTGTATCAACCTACATTATTCGATGTAAAATCATAACATTCTACCGTAAAAAAGGAATTACAAAGAAGATTGCCGGCGCTAACAAGACGATTAATTACATAGTTCAAAATCAAATGCGTAGGTTCATATTAAAAACATCATATAAAGCATGATAGTTCTGTGCGCTGTATTTAGTTATTATTCTGCATGAAAATTATCAAAGTGATGAGTGCGGAGAAAAGCATGAAACAGGGTGCAAATAGCGCTAACAAACAGCCAGATCCTAAAAGGTTAAAGCGAACCCACTTTATTCCCCCACCACCTGATAAAGAACAGTGCTTTTTAAACGCCGCAGCTAGCGGTGACATTCAAACCTTTGATAACTTGCTCTATAGCGTTAATCTCAATTGTACTAACTTTCTCAATGAAACGGCCTTAATGCTAGCTATCGCGCACGCACCTGAACTCACTAAATCCTATATGGCTACTCGCTTAATCCATTTAGGCGTGGATATTGATATTGTATCGTTATGGGGAGAAAGCGCTCTCACCCTCGCTAAAAAACGTGATTTACAGGATATTATTGATCAATTGGTTAGTCGCAATCTTTCTCATATTGATCTGCCGACCGAAATATGGATAGAAATTGCAAAGTATTTAGGACCAGACGATTTAGAAAATTTTCGTCTAGTCTGCAAAGCAATGAGCACACTACTTAATAAAAATGCCGATTCTCTTTGGCAACCCTTACTCAATCGCTTACATGCTATCGATACGACCATCAAAACAACACCGAAACCAGGAAAAACGATTCGTGATACATTTATCGCTGGCTTTTATCAAGTTAAGCACTTGCAGTTTTTAGATATAGAAGAATTAAGCCATAATAGTTTTCTCGATATAGAGAAGGTGAAAACGCTCTTTGATCCTAGCACAGCAACGACACTCGACATGTTAGAAAACCGTCATGAGATACTTGTAAAACTTAATTGTGCAATCATTCAAAAATGCATCGACGAGCAGCCTGGCGAAGTGCTGAACATGGAAGAGTTTGCAACGATAACACAGTTTCCCAAAGAAATAATAAACGGCAAAAACAGAGCGTATTTTGCTAGCCTCAAAACAATACGGCTTACATTATGTCCTATAAGAACCTTTCCTGATAATATTGACGTCTGCGAGAATCTTGAAGAACTGCACTGTTGCGAAAGTTCGATAATTAAACTTCCCGAATCACTTGTTAATTTAAAAAAACTCCGCGTCCTATGCTGTCATAGCAATGAACTTACCGAACTACCCGAAGGGATATGTGAACTTTCCAATTTAATTGAAATTGATTGTGACACAAATAGAATAACGGATTTACCAAAAAACATCGGCAATTTGGTTAACCTGAGAACATTGGACATTTCACATAATCGTATTCGTGCGTTGCCAGAGAGCATGATCTATATTTTAGATAATTTAACGGTATACGATTTTGCAAGAAATCCGTTTTACGATGTTAAAGAAAACAGTTTTGATGATAGCATCGAAAATGCATATTTTATCACTTTCATTCACGCTGAACCGTCCACACTCGATCTAGCACCTCATCGCAAAGAAATTGATAATGCTCGACGTGTTTGGGAGCCTCTGGCAGATGAATTAAAAATGATTTGTCCTGAATTTCAATACAACTACAATACTACCACATCATTACGCGATCAATTTGTTGAATGTATTAAAGCAGTTGGCCAGGCACAATTAGACTGGCTGTCAAAAAATGTCGATCCGCATTTATTGGAAAATTACGATATCGTAAGAAATCCTTTGACGGGTGAATTATCATTCAAATTTTTAAGCCTTGATAAAATGATTCTCATTCATGAGCAAATGATAGATTTTCAATTAACGGGTCAAAGTGAAATACTCGATGTACTGAATGTTACTATTGATGATCCAAATAGAAGTTTAATCTACCAGCTAAATGGCTCTCTCGATATGGATTGGTCAGATTTTGAACTAGATGCGATGGATATTGATGGCCCTGCTGAAACGGCAAAGTCGAAATTGTGACATGATCATGAAGCTAATATCCTTTCCCAGAGAGCCGTGGAACAAAATATCGTACCGGCTCGGGTAATGCGATACGTGATAACCTGCGACTTAAACTCGCCTTTACTTTAAATGCCGTATGGTGCTTGCCGGCATCCGTTGCAGCAAAACCTTGAAAGTAGTGGCAATAATCATTAACCAATTCATTGATCAAATCTGTTTTATTTTGTGTGTTAGGCTGCCTCGCCATGAGTACGGGCAACAGAAAAATCGCTAATAGCTCATATTTAGTATTGGCATTGAACACAACACCATGGGGCGTATTATGGCCCATATATAATTCTAAAAGACTGTAGTGTAGATAATATTGACGACGACTCCAATTAATGAACAGCGGTTCCTGGCATAAAGGGGCAGGCAGTAAGCAACATAAGAGGTCGTCTTTTAATAGTTTATTAATATTAAAGTATGCGTGCGGTAATGAGCGTAAAAACAGCGGGATCAGATTTCCTAAGTATAATCCCATTTCGATTGAGGTCACTAACGGTGCACACGCTTTAAGGGCCTTTAAATCGTTTGCTTGCAAATACTTTCCGGTACTCGTGCTTAAGCGTATTGCTCTTAAGATCATACTAGGATCGCTTTTAAAGCGCGTTGCACTGTCCCCCTTAAATATCAAATAAGGTTTGTTTATATCGGCTAAATAGCCATCTGAATCAAGTATGTTTGTTCCATCAAAGCGCAATGCATTAATGGTTAAATCAGGCGTATAGGGGCTTAGGCCATCCACACAAACGATATCATGCGTAATGCCCTGTTCTTCAAGGTGTCGCAAACGAACCAATTCGGGTCTCTTATGTGGTGCCGGTTGATAGGCATCGGCATATAGCCCCATAAACACTTGGTACGAGCAATCCACATTAAAATCGTAATCATTTGGTACGATGTTCAGCAACAGATCACGTATGGCTCCACCTACGAGATGACATGCTCCAATTTGTTGATGCGTCTTAATCTGCGCCATGAATTGCTTAACCCACTCAGGCACTCGCAGCGCAGAGGGCGCTTTTATCTGTAGCTTATCTAGTTGAGCAACGACTTCAACTTCAGCTTCAAACTCAGGTTCTGACGGCACATTACGTTCGCAACACGTCAACACGAGCTGGATTGATTCTATTAGCAAACAGTCTGCAAAATGATAAGGTTTCTTGAAGCGGTTGATTGAATGTTTAAGCCAGGGCTGAAACACTTTAAAAAACTCAACAGCTTGCCAATGATTATTCGTGTTTCTTAAGTCAGCAACCAGTCCGGTTAATTTACGAAGATTCTCAACTGTCAAATCTGTCACAGATCGCAACTCTTTGACTAAATGGGCTGTTCGATTGACTAAAACCACCCGCTGCTCATTTGGTTGTGATACTTCAACCAGTGTTTTCATTAGCTCATCTTGATAGAAAGCGGCAAGCGCTTGCCGCAAATCCTTTGACGATTGATCAATTTTATCAAATTGCTCAAACAAATTTGACGGGATCCGTTTAAAGCGAATAGGATCAGAAATCACTGTCGCTTGCAAAGCATAATACTCATAAAGGCAACGTCGCGAGCGACATAAATCGAGTGCCTGAGTACATTCTCCTAAAGGTACACGATTCTCAAGGCAACTTTGTAGCGAATCGGTTAACATGGTACTCAAGCTTTTCCAAAGCATATCCAAACAAACTTTATTTATTTTAGAACTTTGCTTCATATTCTGAGAAAAATACATCAGTAAGAAGTGCGATAAATTAACTCGCTTTTGTAACGACCCATCGTTCAACGGTGGCTCGTCAGATTGCAGTTTGTGAATCGCTGCTTTCATTAAAGCTTTAATTGCTTCTTCATTGGCAAAGTCGTGTTTAAAGGATTCAAACAGAAAGTAATGCGCGAGATCATCTAAATTCGCAGCGATATTTTCAGCCTCTTTGATAAGCTCAAGAATTTTTGGATCATCTTGCCTCATTGCCGGTGGCAATCGTTTAGCAAGAAGATCATCATTAAAATGAGGCTGTACCATTTTTTTAGGTTTTGAAACCAATGCAACTTCAGGTTTATCGGTTATTGACGCATTTTCAAATAATGTGCGCAAGCGTTCCAGCGGTGGCGAATCCGCTTGTATTTCAGGCAATAATTCAAGGGCGGCTTCAAGACGGGGGTTTAAAACAGTCAATTTTTCGGTAATTAATTCTACCATGCAATAAGCTTCACTATTGGCATCGTTAAACGAGCCGAATATTTTCTCGTATTCTCTCAGTTTACTTATCATCAAAGTAAACTCCGTTTTCACCAAATGATTTCGAAGTTTCGGTAAAGCGTTTAATGCTTCTAATAGTTGCAAAAAGCCTTGCAATGGTGTTTCTTGATTTAGCGCTATTAAGGTGACGGCTTGAGTTGAACCTCGATGATTCGGATCGCGCAAAACCACTAGCATCTCTTCTAATTGGTTTTCACACCGTTGCAACTGTTGATATGCTTTGCGCCATACACTAGCATTAACCACTTGTCGACTGTCTACCGTCCAATGCCCAACTAAATCGGCACTACACCGTTCGAGTTGTTGAATATAATCTACTTGTTTAGCGGTTACTGTGTTCTCTTTCAATATCGTAATATATTTTTGTGCTTTAACGACGCTCTTTTTTGCCTTCTTAAATTCCATCTGCATAACACACGCAACCCCATGCATTAAATAAACATCACACAGCGACTTAAGATTTTGCCAATATTCTTCAAATTCATCTTGTGTTGCGTCTAATTTAAAGCAAGGATGGCGCACTTCAAAAATAGGTAGATATTTTTCAAGCAACGACATGCCATTTTCAATACTGGCAATTTGCGTATGGTAGCCCCTTGTTGCAACCTTCTTTTCATGAAGTCGTACACAAAGGGTAATTTGACTATTACATATCGAGCGATACATTCCTAAATATAATTCATTAACCAGGAGATCCATAGTGCCTAAAGTAGGTTCTAATCGTGCGACTATTTTGATGAGGGTGTGCACCACTTTCATATCCGTTTCAAAAGATGTATTGGGATATAAATAAAATGGGATCCGAGATACCATCATGAAGAGCACTTCACGACTTACAAACAATCTCTGTTGATAGCGTTGTTGTAAATGTTGAATATCCTCTTCTATCTGTGTCCACGTCATTTTGCCGACTTCACCAACAAATTGTATGGTATGCTCTAGCAGTGCCGGGGGAATGTCTTTTAGCTCTGGTATTAGCGTGTAAATTTCTCTTGAAATTTCCAATAACTCAGTCAACTGTTCAAACAAGAGCTTGATCATGGCTGATTTTTTCTGTTCATTGATGCCATTGCGCCAATGAAGAAGCAAAACACACAGTTGCGCCATAAAAGATCGTCTTTCATAGGTAAATACGCTTTCATTGACGTAGTCACAAGCTGTAAATAGCAACTCTATATTGGCATTGGAGATCTCTGGGTTTCTTAAAATATCTTCTAGTAACATTAATGGGGTTGTAAAGACTTTGGTATCACCAATAGTATTGTTGAGTTTATTGGCAACCAACTGCGACTGATATTGCGTAAGCTTTTTCTTTAAAACTTGCAATAAACTAAAAAATTCACCTTCACTGCTAACAGTTTGCGCTAGGTTAAGGGTATTAAGCTCTTTGAGCTTTTTATCTAAATCTTCCTGGGTGGCTTTGTTGGCGCTATCGGATGACACCATCTGTTGCAACACTTTTGCTGCTGCTTGCAGGTCACTTTCAAGATGCGAATGTAATTCTTCACGCTGAACATGATAGTTTTCCTCATCTCCGATATCGCACAAAAACCCAGCATAAAATGATTCAATGCTTGCAAAGCTCAGTAATTCATCATATTGCTCTTTAATATCGATTTTTTGCGTCGCGCGTTTTTGCTGGTAAAGATTTCTATAATGACGATAGCGCATCATTGTTTTTTGGATATCTTCTATAAAAAAGCCATTGAAACCTAGTAATATTTTATTATTATTCCACATCGAGAACGCTGCAATGCAATCAGTCGAAAAATGATGCCACAAGCGGAAGTAAAAACGCGGATGTTGCGCTGTGACGGCTACTGGGCAGGTTCGATTGATAAAATGGTATATTCGAAAATAGGCATCTGCTGAAAGTAAGTTGTTTATGGCATCATCTGCAATCAGTCTTTCGAGCGTTTGTAACGCATGCTCATCATTCTTAAAATAGGTCTCTCGATATTTTTCATAAAGTGCATGATAAGCATCATTATGATCTAGCTCAAAAGGTAAATCGAGGATCTCTTGAATAAGATCACTAGCGTATAACGATTGCTTGAGCTTGTTTAGGTCGTTGATAATTAATATATATTTCTTAATGAGGTTTTCTAAATTAACGACAATCAGGTCGATCATCATCTTTTTATGAGGGTCAGCTGATGCTTTTTTACTTTTCTCTAAATACCGATTTCGCAATTCAAGACAAAGTGATTTGGCGTTAGTATAAAGTGACACACCATTTCTGACATCCCCCACCGTAAGATCAGCACGTGGCAAATGTTTAAAAATAAGCTTGTAGAAAGTAGATTGCTGCTCTTTGAATGTTTTGTCATTTATGGCTTTTTTTACTTTATCGAATATGGTGGCAAGATTGTCTGACCAATTTTGTGTCGTCGAATAAGGATATTCAAGCTCACTGTCTGAATCTCCATTCAACCGTTCTAGGCTTTGCAATACGGTTAAATGAAGCGCCCCCCCAACAAACTTGGTAATGCAATCCTTAAAATAGACATGCTCTCGTTTTGCGATCTCCAATTGCTTGTGTGCCACATCGGCTTTAATCATAGCCACTTTACAATAATTTTTAATATGACGTTCAATGAGTTGAAGCTGGGCCTCTATGGTAGCAACCGCTTCCTGTGATTTGTCTGTTTCACCTAATGTGTGTAACAAATATGCAACTTTACTACGAGTGACAATTCCCTCTAGCATGCGACTCAGTATGTTCTCTCTGAACACGGTTTTAAATATCTGATGATTAAATGAAAACACATTCAGGGGTGTTTTTACTAATTGGACAAAGCTTGCATTAACTTCTGATATTAATTGATAGCTCTCTTTAATTTCATCAAGATATTTTTTATATTCCCCTTTCTCTAAATGCAATTGAGGTGATAACAGCAACGTAAATAAATCATTGATATATTTCGTTGAAAGCAAATGCACACAGTACACAGCACAAGCTGCATTTTCTTTATCAATTTCGTTTACCGGCTTTTCCCAATGACGCAATATATTAATCAGGATTTTGGCGTATTTCATATGTGAAATTGGCGCAACACAATCAAAATCGACTAATACTTTGTTTTGCAATAAACCCAGTATCGTCGTGATTGCGTTAGTAGGCGAAAATTGCTCTGCATATTTTCCAAAGAACGCCGTGATTTCCGCTTTGTTATAATCTTTGCTGAGCTTTTTAATATCTGCTAAAAACGCTGCATAGTGCGCTACGCCACTTTTCAAAATTGAATACCCCAATCTGGTTAGAATGTTTGTTCAACGATAAAAGTGCGAGTGTCAGCTATAGCCAGCGAATTTTTGGATCTGGAATTGAAGATCAGAATAAGGGGGGCATGTAAGATGTTTGCGCACAGACATTTTAAAAGTTTGTTGGTCAACATAAGTAGTTTTCAGGCTACATTATAGCGAAACAGTCAGGCCAGGCAAGTTAATCCCTTTAACCATGCCTGGCATTTTGAAATGCTTTATGCGGTCAACTTTCGAAATGCTGCAACTTTTGTAGCATGATTCATTTTTTCTAAATTTTCCATGTTGTTCCCGGGCTTAAATACATGGAATAATTTTCTTATCTTCACCAAATCTGGCTGGTGGGTTGTTGGATCCGTTACAATTTGTTGTAATTCTGCATCTTCAGCGATAACTTTTCGGAAACGTACCAAGAGTTCATAATCTGGATGTTGGGCTAATTTAGGATCTTCTTCATACTCAGGGCTTTCTTCATATTCAGGCATTGCTTGTGCTCTTTCGTTGGCACGAGCGCGATAGTCATTGATGAGCTCTGATGCTTTATCAATCACAAATAGGGCGCTCTTTTGAGCAAGTTCCACACCGGCTTTTAATATAATCGGGGTGCCAAAATAGCCAACCACTTCTCTTGCAAGTGTATAAGCCGCTGTGTTTGGATTAACGCTATAATTTGAGTAATAATTTACTGCAGTATCAAACATTTGTCTGGCTTGCGGTGCAAATATCAACCCACCGATGAGGTAAGCTGTATTCATCAAATAAGGAACCGTTGATATAGCTGCATCTTTTATGCGCTGGAAAAAACTCATAAGTACCGCCTAACTGTTAAAGAGCAATATTTAGTTAGCTGGCATATTAGTAACAAAGAAGAGCAGGATCAACCTTTTTCCTGACATATGGCATTCATTTATCGACGATAAGCGGTTAGAACACTATTCTTGGCAGTTTCGACAGGTACCATAAAGATAGAGGCAATGCTCAGTGATACTAAAACCAAATTGTTTGGCTATCGCGAGCTGGCGCTCTTCAATGACCTTATCGACAAATTCCTCGACTTGACCACATTTGATACAGACCAGATGATCATGATGATTCCCTGCGTCTAATTCAAATACTGCTTGGCCACCGGATTCAAAGTGATGACGGATCACTAAGCCTGCGGTTTCAAATTGCGTTAGCACGCGATACACGGTCGCTAAGCCCACATCGTCGCCCGATTCTAAAAGCTTTTTGTAAACTTCTTCCGCGCTAATGTGACGGTCTTTGGCATTTTCCAGAATGCTTAAAATTTTAAGCCGTGGCAGAGTCACTTTGAGGCCGACTTTTTTTAGATCTTTATCATCAAGTTTATCTTCTGACATTCTGGTTTTCTCTAGTACGTGTGACTTCGCCAAGGCTACCACTTCCTAACGCTGCATGCATCCCCACTAACTTGATACAACGGCGTGGAAGTGTTAGCCTTGCACCCATTACATAGCCCCTAATCGAAAATTAAGCTTACTAAGACAATACAATGAAAGTACAACCCCGTACGCTATTAAAATGTGCCTGTTGGTTACTTTTAAGCCTGAGCTTAAGCGCTTGCTTTGTGCGGCCTTATCGATTCGATTTAATCCAAGGCAATGTCATTAGTGCAGAAGCCATTTCGCTTATTCATCCTGGTATGAGCGAAGAAGAAGTGCGCTACGTGCTTGGCACACCGATGCTGCACGATATATTCCACACCAACCGTTGGGATTATGTTTACCTTGAAAGACCTGGCTACGGCGAAGAAACCCGTCGTCATTTAGCGATTTATTTCGAGAATGGTCGCGTAGACAGAATTACACAAGATCCTTTGCCCGAAGTGGCTTAAATTTCTTTTTCTTAACAACAACGACTCTATCTCGTCTTGCGAGCATAGGGTCTTTGTTTAATGGTCGGTAGATTTCAACCCGATCGCCCTCTGACACCACATCAGTCAACTGTTTTATCTCACCAAAAATACCCACTCGATTAACCTGTAAATCAATTTCAGGAAACCGCAGCAATATTCCGGATTGCTCTATCGCTTGTAATAGCGTGGTGCCTGTGGGCACTGACATGGCGATTAATTCATAGGTGTCTTGGCTGGCAAATACCACTTCAACCGCAAGGCTATTATTTGACATAGATCTGATGAGCTCGCTTGGTAAAAGATTCAACCATGGTGCTGGCCATTTGATGGAACAAAGGCCCAATCGCAAAAGCGAGTAATTTATTACTAAATTCGAACGATAGATTCAGAGTAACTTTGCTACCTTGATCACCGATATTTTGAAACTGCCATAAACCTTCTAAATGACGGAAGGGCCCATGTAATAAACGCATTTCAACACGTTCATTGGGCAATAAGCGGTTCACGGTGGTAAAGGACTTAGCCAACGCGCCTTTGGCAAAATGCACGGTCGCTTGGATTTCTTCTAAGGTACGGCTGAGAACTTGGGTATTGGGGCACCAAGGTAAAAATTGGGGATATTGCTCAATATCATTCACCAATTCGTACATCTGCGCACTGGTAAAGGGTACAAAAGCACTGCGAGTAATGTTCGCCATGGTCTTTTATCCTCCCCTTTATGCCCAATTGGCCTTATTATAATGGTTAATAGTATATTTTTCGAAGCGCACAAGTATAATAAACCGACTATGAGTAAGAAAAAACCGTCAAACGACAATTCGCGGATTGCTGAGAACCGCAAAGCCCGCCATGAATATGCCATTGAGGAAACTCTAGAGGCAGGCGTGGTGCTGCAAGGGTGGGAAGTTAAAAGTCTGCGAGCCGGTAAAGGTAGCATTGTCGATAGCTATGTCATTATCAAAAATGGCGAAGCTTTTCTGTTAAATTCCGTTATTACCCCACTGCTGAGTGCATCTACGCACGTTAGCCCTGTTAATAGCCGCACACGTAAGCTGTTATTAAACAAAAAAGAGCTAAAACGCTTAATTGGCGCCGTGGAACGCAAAGGCTATACCATCGTTGCTTTAACCATGTATTGGAAAAACAGCTTTGTGAAGATCAGCATTGGCGTCGCAAAAGGTAAAAAGCTACATGACAAACGTCAAACCGAAAAAGAAAGGGATTGGCAGCGAGAAAAGGCACGCGTGTTGAGTGGCCAGTAGCCCTTCTAATAGTTCCCACAAATAAAAAAGGACCCTAAAGGGTCCTTTTTTTGTTTTTGTTTGGTGGAGGCGGCGGGAATTGAACCCGCGTCTGCACATGTTACACCTAAGGATCTACATGCTTATCTTGACCAGAATTGTTTAACCAAGTACTCCCTGATCTAGCACAGAAGCACCCAGCGATCTCTCTTTTATTTAGCCCATCTGCCAAGAGCAATCAGTCAGGCGGTCTTATGTAATCGACCCTCTATCCAACCGCATAAGCACAGCTGGTAGAAGGAGAACTTACGCGACTTTTTTTAGGTCGGAAGCTCCGTGGAAGTTATCGTTTGCATTTAAACAAACACAGCTAATTTTAACGAGATTAAACTGTATGCTCGGCATGCCCCTTGGGTTTCGCGATCTGCATCGAAGCCAGGTCGCCCCCAATATTGATACTATGCTGATTGTACTTAAAAATCAATGGAAGATGAGTAACTGGCTGAAAATACACAAAAAATATATAGATATTACATTTTTAGCGGCGGCAGCCGCGTAGGAAAATAGCCCCGCGTGAGGGACATACGCCGCAAGGCGAATGGACCGATACGTGGGGTTAATGCAATCTCCCAGACGTGAAACCCCGGCAGGGGTGTAGGAAATCAAATTCTGTATCCTGCGCCCCTGCCGGGGCTTTAAAAATTAATATAATCCTCTACCCCACGTTCCGGCCAACTACGTTGGCCTACACGCGGGGCTATTTTCCTACGCGGCTACCGCCGCTGTGAAATAGGGATATTTTGCGCCCTACGAAAAAGGGTCAAGTATACCCCTATCATTTTAGAAAATGTCAGACTCTACTTTATCAAAAATGCAGTCAATTACAGTTTTATTGACATAATAAATCTTCAGGAATATATTTCGCAAACCTTAGCATGCAAAAAGTTAGGTGAGTGAACCTGATTTATTTGGTTTAAACGATTGCAGGCGTAGCTGTATTATCCACATCAAAATTAAAAAAATAATGGAGTAACATGAATTACCTCAATAAATTTCTCTTTTGCTCTTTAATTGCCTGCAATTCTACTGCTTATTGCGCCCCTTACTTGAGTGGTCAAATTGGTGGAGCAAGTGTTCCTTTTAGCTTCTCAACACCATACAGCTCCTATCAAATTGATAAAACAACATTAGTGACTCGCCTTGCTATTGGGTATTTGTGGGGAGAAAATGGGATCTTGCAATATGGAATCGAAACCGGCTACGAACACTTACACCGTGTTAAAGAAAGTTCTTATCAAATCACATTAGCAACTCACCGATACCAAATTGATGCGCTTGGTGTCATCGATTATTTCTTCTGTAAGAATTGGGATGTGTTTGCAAAAGCAGGCGCTGCTTACACCAAGCAAAGTTTAAGCGCAAGTTACGAGCAAACTACTCACTCAGTTTCGTTAGATAAATTCTCGCCTAAAGCTGTCATCGGTGTGGGTTACAACGTAACTAGTAGTGTAAATCTTAATCTTTCATGGGAAAAGAATTTTAATAATCCGCTCTCAGGTAGCGGTTTACTTGCCGGGATTAAATATAGTTTTTAAGTTAACGTAAACATATGGGGTCAGATATACCTGCCCCCTTTTCATACTCACCTCACCCACCCTCTCAGCCATCTCCACATCGACCGATGCATATCTCTCGCATAGACCACTGCAAAAGCAGCAAATAAAGAAGCCTGTAATTTTCCTTCGTAGCTAATGCCTGGTGAAACGCACTCGGCTAATACCCAGGCAGCGATCCAAGCGAATAAGAGTAGTTGTAGTTTGGTCATGGTTGGTTCCTTAAATTTATTGATAAATCCCCCGCGAGCTCCGCTCGCCGCCCCCTTTTACACAAAGAGGGCTACTGATTCGCTTCCCGCTTCGCTCTACGAGCTACGCAGGACAAGTCGCTCATCGCGACTGCGCATGCGTCAACAATTTGCCCCCTTTGATTAAAAGGGGGCCGTTCACTTCCTGCAGCGCAGGAAGGCGAACGGGGGGATTTTTATCTTAATTATTCACTATATAGATCATGCAAATTATTAATCCCCTGCGCCATAATAATCCCCGATACCGCAAACCCTAATCCAACAGGCCCGCCTGCGACAAAACCCACCACCAAGCTCGATACCATAGCGCCAATATGAATTTTGCCACCACTCACTTCCTGCAAAGATTCTTGATTGATTGTTAACATCAGATACTTCCTTATAAACACACGATTTCAATATAGGTTTGATTCACGATGGTGCAATAATAATGTTGTGATAAATCCTGCCAACCCTTCTCACTATAATCATGCGGCCATTCTTGATAGCCGCCTGATACTAATTTCAATTGTTCTTCAGTCATATTTTATACCTTCTTTAAAACGATTATTTAATAAATTAATTAAAATTGGCGGCCTGCGATAAATACCCTTCTCATGCATTGGTGCAGGTTTTTTGCATTTTTCGGCTTTCTTCAAAACCAACAACCCATCCAATGGCAGTGCAATTATAAAGCGACAACACTGTAACAATCGCAGAGCAGAAAAATCCTCTCGCAGGCTCATCGCCTCTAGAAAACCCAAGGCAATTAAACGCTTCAAAGCGCGGTGCACGATTTCGTGATGTTGATTAATGCAATAGGATATTTGTGCATAAGAAAAAGTGCAGGATAAAGAATCGTCTGCATGTGTTGCGAACAACATCCAAAGTATTTTTTCAACTTCGTTAAGTTGTGTATGACTGAAAACAAATAGCACTTCAGCCAGCGACACATTGGCAGTACGCGTAAGTGTGCGAGCATCTAAAACGATGCGCGATAGCGAATAAGCTTGCATAGCAATACCGTCCTACTGATTAGTAAGCGAACAAAATTCCACCAAAAACAGCCTAATGTGGGGTTGTTAAGTGAAAAATGGGTGCTTTAGAACCAAAAAGTTGACGATTTGCTCTATAGCGAGCTTTTTAACTGAGTATCTTTGTAATAGAATGCGCTTAGCCATGAGATTAAACTTCCTTAACCAAAGTTTGCTTGTGGTCAGTGGCTGTAAAGTGTTTGCCGCACTTTGCAGTCACGATTAGGTGTACATTATCAAAAATGCGAATGAATTGTAAATAGTTTTTTTGTTCGCATAACCTGTCTGAATTTCTCAACACTTATTAATCGAATAACGAATATCTTTTTTGCAATATACAATAATAGTGGTTAGGCATACCCTCGCCCTGGGTAAATTGCTTTAGAATGGATAAATACTAATCTGGGTCGCGGATATACCTGCTCCCATTTTCCACAAAGGAACATATTATGTCAGATCATGTTTTTGTTGTTTCAGAATGGCTGCCTAAAAAAAATCATGAAGAAGAACTTTGGCAAGCATTTAAAAAATTAATGGCTTTAACATTAGAAAATGAAAAAGGCTGTTTAAGGGCGCATGCTTTGCAGCAAATTTCTCATCCAGGCGCACCTGGAGAATCCAAATTTACGATTGTGTTGCACCAAGAGTACATCAATATTCAAGCTTTTGATCTGCATTGTGCGGCTGACTATGTGACTAACGCATTCAAAAAATATATTGAGAACAAGGAAACGGCGATCGTTGAGGAATGGCGCTGTCGGCTTTTCAGTGAAATGAATTAAAGAGGCAAAACTCAATGCACAAATTTAATACACTAGTACCCGAATTGTACTGTTCTAACTTCGAAACAAGCCTTCAGTTTTACACTGAAGTGCTAGGCTTTTCTGTCGTTTATAGCCGCTTCAATGAACGATTTGCATTTTTAGAGCGTCAAGGTGCACAGCTGATGATTGAGCAACCTGTACCACCCGATAGGGCTTGGGTTATAGGTGATGTTAAGCCCCCTTTCGGTAAAGGCGTTAATTTTGAAATTAGCACAACGAATGTTGCACAATTACATGAACAATGCATAAACAACCAAGCAACCATTTATTTGCCATTAGAAGAAAAATGGTATCAAGCGGGCAGCAAAAAGGTCGGAAATTTGCAGTTTATCGTGTTAGATCCCGATGGATATATGTTACGTTTTGCACAAGATTTGGGTGATATCGAAGTCTAATTGACAGTTAGGGCCTAAAGGGGTCCGGGACTACTCTCATACTTGTTAGAAGCGCGGCCATCTGTTGGAAAGAAAGCATGATGAAATGTGAATTTTAACATCCTCTTGATAAACTCAAGAGGATGCTAACTTTAGCTATTGCAATGTAATGAACTACTTAGTTTTTTTAATTTCTTTAGTTTCTTTTGCATCAATCTTAGCAACAAGATCATTCAACGCATTTTGCAGTTTAGTCTTATCCATTGATTTTTGCATGTAAACCAATGTTTCTTGCGTAATTGCTGGGAGTCGGGTGAGCGCTTTTTTACCTACTGGTGACTGGTAGAATTTTACCATTTCGCTAATTTCTTCTTCGCTAAAATTTTTAGCATAAAGATTAATGACAAATTCTTTAAAATCAGCTGGTATACTATCGTGAAATATTTGACCCAATTCTTTCTCATTCCCAGCTAGCTTAGGGTGTTGTTGAATGATGATATTTGCAAATACCTTTTCTTGATCCTTCATCATTTGATCGAACTGTACCAGATTAACGAGTTCTTCTGCCTTTACTCGCTCAGCGCTATTGGGTTCTTTACAATAAGCACTACCTGCCAACAAAGATAACATTAAACCAATAACAAACAAAAACTTAATATTTTTCATAAAGCCCTACTAAAAATGAATATACTGTAAAAAATCCAATTTATTATATACATAAAATTATATACATAAAGGCACCTACAAGCACTATAAGTCGAAAGGCGGCTTTGATCTGACAAAATGACAATAAGCAAAGGGATCCATCAGGGTCAGGTATACTCACGGAGGTATTCCCCTCAAATCTAAGATGGTTTTTTCAAATGCCCGGTAATCCCACAGTTTCGAGATAATGCTGTACGAGCAAATGCGCAAGCGAAACTGGGAACACAAGCTACCACTTCTACCTCCACCCATTCATCAACTGAGCCTTCGAAAAAAGCACGAACCAATTAAACGAGGTATAAGATGCAACCTACTTATGATGACTTTTTGACAGCGTGTGAAACAGGTGACTTAGACCCCATTATCATCAGAAACGATTTACGCTTTTGAGTGAAGCTTCCGGTATCTCACTTTTTGAATCAAAATAAGTAGCTGTATTTAAAATAAAATGTCGATTAGGTTCGTTATCCATATATTCGTAAGGATCAAATACGCCGCTTCCCCAGCCTAAACTCGCTAACCAAGGGTCAATAATATAAGTATCTTTTAATTCTACCAGCGCAGCATCTACCACTTGCTCTCTTTCACTTGTAGACAAAGTTTCATTTTTGAATGCCGCATCAACGTCATTTAACTTCCACCCCTCGCCTTGATGATTCATCACAACAAACACATGTGAGCCTCTCCACCCACCTTTATGCCCTAATATCTCAACTCGCTCATGCGGAAATAGCGTGAGCAATTTGTCGGCAACAGCAAGTGCAAAACTGGTGCATGCGCCAGATTGTGCTTTATCAACCAGCGTCGCGCACTTTTGAATGGCTGCTCTTGCATAATTCCCTGTGTAAGGCTGAATTGTCGTAGAGTGCGTTGCAGCGGCCTCATCTTTAATTTTTCGACTAAGAATTTCAGCTTTATTAGCACTGGCGTGAATATTTCCTGGGAAACGTTTAGCATCTGAGCATTGATATGCTCGATAAGGTGCGGTTACCAACCCTAATAATCTTTTACCTAAAGTTTTACTTCTAAAAATGGATTTACCATCCGGCTTTTGCGTATTAACAGCTGCATTATGTTTTAAAAACTTTTCAACAATAAGTTTTGAGATTTGCTGTGAACTTCTTAATGCCTGCACGAGAGGTGTTATTTTCTCTGTGTTTGCTTTATTCAACTCTTCTATCGTCATTGCTTCAATCAGTTTAGTAGCAACTTCGATATTTTTATCTTTAATAGCAGCAACCAGTTGGCTTGTCGCTGATGTATTGTTTGGTCGTGATTTGCGAAATTGTTGGAATGCATAAAGCCCAATTCCCAGTCCAACAACGCCTAAAGCATAGGGTGCATAAGAACGACTCGCTTGCTTTAACATAAAGTCTGTTGTTGTTTTAATATCAGGCAGATTAACACGCACAAAATCAGGTTGTTGTGCTTGTGAGAAAAATTGCTTAACCGCATTTATCGGTAACCAGTTATAAATAGCTGATAAACCATCCATAAAACCCAACATATACCCTCACAGAACACAGACTTGTTGATTGACATAAAATTAAATAGTCAGGTATGCTACTTCTTTCGTTAATCGCTGTCTAGAGAGAATTTGGCCTCACGTAAAAATATCGTTATCTGATATTCTTTAGGGGAATTCCCTAAAAGGCTGCAGTTTTGTTTTTTGCATGTAACAAAAGAATGTATGCACACGCTAAGGACTTGCCCCCATTATCTACATCTTTTCCGCAACCCAAGAATAAGATGCCATGGAACTCTTTGGTGCTAACATCAGTCCTAAAGACATGACAATTTCGAAATCCGGGCTTAATCTTTATGACAGCTACTCACTCACCAAGACCTTATGATCAAATTGAAAAAACCATAGACATTCTAAAACATACTGAAAACGTTCCTAGCGCTGTCAATAAGGCATTGCACGCTGCACAAATCCCCATGTCATTAGATGAAAATCATATTCAGGAGCTTACAACTTTAATTCATAATAACAATAGCGATGAGAAGCTATGGGAAAAATTAGAGCAACATGTTGGCGCCAATTACAAAGAAAGTTTCAAACTCATTGACATAAAAGAATTTTCAAAGATCTTAGTTTACACTCTGATTGGTTGCAACCTTGAGAAATCACGCAGTGCATATCAATTTGCACACCGTCTGGCACTTGCTTTTGGTAACTCAGATGATGCCATTGCCTATCTCACGCAATACGCAAAAGATAATCAAAATGTAAAAATGAAATCGATGACAGAGGCATGTCAGTTTGAAGTCCCAATCCGTATCGACTGGGATGTATCTGTCTGGCGCGAGGTTTTCAAAAGGAATTTTTTATCTGCCGATTTCCGCAAATCCGGCGTTGTCAAAAATGTGGATAAGCTGCAAAAAAAATTATTAGATTCAAATCAATATACCTTAGAACCACCATCGGCAACCATTTCAGAAAATACGAAAACACTTCAATTATCTTTGGAGAAACATCACCAGGAATTGGCTTCAATTCAAGAACAACTTAAAACGCTAAGAAAAAGTAGAACCTTGCATGATAGTGAAAGTAAAATGTACAAAGACATCAATCTTCAAATTGAAGAATTGATTACAAAGGAACGAGCAAAAAAGAAACTACTCGTTGACAACAACAGAGCACTGCAAACTGAAGTTCGCAAACATAAAAAAACCACACAAAAAGATATTCAAGTAAAAATGCCTATTCAAGATATTCCTACTGAGACTCTAGTTGAATCAGCATTAGAGATCGTATTTCCCAAAGCTAAACAAGATATCGCTGCAGCTAAATTATATAATAAATTAAAAGTACAAGAATTGGTGTTTGATCAGTGGTTAGCAGTTAAGCAAACACATACCCGCACCCAATCTGTGATCCCAGAAATTGTCATTGATGGCAATAAAGCAGGGTTCAAAGACCATTACATTATAAAACTGAATGATGATGACCCCAAAGGCCCTATTCTTGGGGAAATTTTGGGATGTTGCCAATCTTTTGGAAAACCTGGAGAAAATGCAGCACGCTATGGAACTACTTCGACTAATGGCGGTTTTTATCTATTATGTCGCGGCACGCCACCTAAAGACGGAGACACTAAAAAAATTCAACCTAAACAAATCATTGCTGAGGCATTTGTTTGGTCAACGCCTGACAATATACTGGTGTTAGATTCGGTTGAAATAAGACCTAATATACGTAACGTCGGCGATAATGTTAAGAAAGCAAAACGCATTTTTTATCATTTAGCTCAAGAGCTGACCCAAAAGCATAATGTCGCAGAAGTTCGTGTGGGAACAGGTGGCGCAACACCCGAAGGATTAGGATATGCAGAAACCACAGCGGTGACGCCACAGGGTGTTGAACCCTTTGGTGATTCTAAAAATCAACTAGAGGTTGCAAATCGAGATAAGCCACTATACTCGCAAATGGCTCTTGACCCAGTACAAGCATTAAAAGATTTTGAAGCATCTGATGATAAACAAAAATATAATATCGGGATTCTAGCGCGTGCTTTATGCTTTGAAGGAACCCAAGCACATTTCTTAGCATTAATGGAAATAGCGGGTATTAAAGATATTAAAGCATTTATTAATGAACACAAATTAATTTATTTTGCTGCAGCCTCTAAAAATAGCGACCTCTGTCACTTATTTTTAGATTATGAGCCTGAAGTGAATATAACTTGGCATGATAATAACGGTAATGAAATTCCGCATTTTACCCCTTTAATGGCAGCCTGTCGTCAAGGCCCTCTTTCATTAGTCAAGCGTATGATTGATATGGGTGCCAAGCTTGATCCTGTAGATGCGTGGAATGATACTGCATTTTCAATTGCCTTGCATGCCGGAAGGCAAAATATAGAAGTTATTCAATATTTAATGTCGCTTGGTGAAAATCTCTATACAACTAAATATTCTGATTATTATGGCAATGTATTAAATACCGCTGTAGGGACTGATAATGTTGACTTAGCAAAATTATGTTTTGATTTGGGAATGAAAGTAGGTGGCAAAGAATATGGTCAGAGTTATACAAGCACACCCATGTATGTGGCTCATAATTGGGATAAAAAAGACATGGGAATGCTGCTAGTAAAACAGTGGGTTCACGAAATAAAACAAAATCCAGCTAGTGTTAATGATTTTACTGGACCAGTGACCGCACTTATGATGGCCGTTAAATATGGCATGTTATCTGAAATACAAGATCTTCTTGAATTAGGAGCCGAACCCAATCTTGTACTTCCTGAATTAAGAAATCAATTATATAATATGTGGTCGGTAAATTATTTTTTAATGGGCAATGCCAATAAAGACGTAATCGCACTCATTAATCTATATAGCCTTTTTAATGACCATAATTATATTGATTCATTTTTGTCTTTAGATAACGTCGACACAATCAAAACGTTCTTTGAAAATCCTCTGTTAAGAAAAATTGCAATCCACAGATCGCAGTCAATGTTAGATGCTGCGCTAGCAAATGGATCTTTAGTTTGTGCAAAGTATCTTATTCAGTTTCTTGATGAAAAATTAAAAAACAGTTATATTGCTCGTTGCAACGAAATACAAGAAGCACAACAAAATATTCTAGAACGATTAAAAGTAGATAATTCTGATGCTTTACTACCTGCTGTTGCGTTATTGCCACAACAAGCAAAATCACGTTTATTGTTACCAACTAATGAAACTGAATCTATCGTTAATACTGCTGTCAAAATGGGGGCCATTAATTGTGTAAAGGCATTACTTAATGACCCTTCCTATCAACAACAAATCATTTCAACCTATATGCCAGATGATTTATTTATCAATGCCATTTTACTCCCAGATAAAGCTTTACGTATTGATATGGTAGCGCAATTTTTAAAAGCCAAATTGAGTTTCCCTACCATCGCTCATAATTTAACGCAAAATGCATTGTTAGAACAAAACTTTAAAACATTGCCATTGTGGATGCAAAACGCAATGGAAGCTGGATTACCACCTGATACAAACATTGAAGAACTGAATACATCATCTGATAATAAAGAGCAAAGGAAAAAACCTATGGTTTTTTCTGCACAAACTGACAAAACGTCTCCTACACTTGATTCAGCAGCAAATGATTACCAGCATACGATGTTGTTACAAGCCTTAGGTAAGGCGCATTATGATGAAGCGAATAGATTGATTGCTGACAACCCATCCTTATTAAATCTTAAATGCTTACAATTGCCTCCTTTTGTTGCTAATGAAGAAGGTGCAAGAGTTTCGCCATTAGCTTATGCCGTGTCATATGGCGATTTAAAAGCCGTTAAGTTTTTAATAAGACATGGTGCCAAAATCGATCTGAATGATATCAACACTGTACAACCTCAGGTTTCAAAAGATGCTTTTACTAAAGCCATTGATTATGTAAAAACGATTTCGTCATACAATAAGCATACTACGCTACTTGCAAAGCAACTGGGCAAGCTCATGTTGGCTGGAGATAGCGATAAAGTAAGAAAATTACTATCAAATATCCATAACGACCATGATGAACCGAATACCTTGGATTTTTCAATTAGTGTTATCAATAATTTGCTTATAATGACGCAAACTTCAACAGATAAACCTTTCACCGCTGCTGACAAGGATAAGCTAATCTCGACTTTACTAGACGAAAAATTAATTTGGATTTCAGACATTGCTAATTTCAGCGAAAATGTCCGTAATAATGGCCTTTTAAATGCATATCCTAAATTAAAACATTCACAGGCTTATCAACTCTATGATGCTATGGTTAATCTTAAACCTGATGAAAATAATAAACCCGTAGCACTTAGTCTATTAGATGCCTATTTTTCGCAAATTTCGCCAATTGAACAACAAATCGATATCGCTTCAAGAATGCTTGATAAGTTGCTATTAGATTGGTCTTTGCAATCTCATGCCAATTCTAAACTTCAAAGTGATCAGTGTGCCATTGTAGCATCGCTGGTGAAACACGGGGCACAGCCTGACCCCGAGTATTTAAAGGGTATTATGGCAGATACTAAAGCACTTGATGATTTAGTTAACATATCTAAAGCCAAATATACTTATAAGGTAGGATGACGCCTCAATATCGTCAAAAAATCCAAAGCTTTACCGTTTATCCGCGAGGATAGGGTCAAGTCCTGATAGATCTCCATAACTTTTAAGCATATTGAGCTTCCTGCAAAATGTCCTAAGAAAATTTAAACTTGATCCGGTGCATCAGTCTTTGGGGCTTGATGGATTTTCACCCGAACAAAAGCATAAAGCAGTGCATCAGCTTTATAGGGCAACCGCCGAGCGAGATACCCATCGTACTCAGCAAGATAATGCTCAAGTTACAAACCAACGAAAAAGAAGCAGGGGTAGTGAGAATAGTGCTGCAGCTTCTTCTAGCAGTACAACACCTAAAAGCAAAGGAAAATATTGAAAAGTGGAATCAAGTATATCGTTGTTCGCAGCGGTATACTTGAGCCTTATGCTTTATTTAAACAAATAGAATGCAACCGCAATAATAGCATACACACTAAGTAATTGAATTCCTTTATACCAGGTGGATTCCCCTATTTCAGTTGCCTGGGAAAGTAAATAGGATGCTAAAACAACGACTAAAATTTCACCTTTGCCAAATATCAGATCCATTCTGCCAATCGGCAAGAAATGACTTAAAATAACCAACAGCGGTGTAACAAAAAGTGCGATTTGAATACCGCTTCCGACCGCTACCACAATACTCAAATCAACGCGGTTTTTGAGGGCCATAACAATGGCTGTGCTATGCTCTGCAGCATTACCTACAACTGCGACGATGATTACGCCCACAAACACTTTAGACATTCCCATGGCTTCTGCCGCTTGCGTTACTGAGCCGACCAATATTTCACTCATCCAAGCAATCATGACGGCACTGATTATTAACATAATTATCGATAATCGTAATCCCCAAAGATTTGCATGATCTTGCGTATTATTATCAGCACTCACAAATTGGTTTCGATTGGTATACAGCGTAAAGATCAAAGACAAACAATATACGGCAATTAAAATTACGGAAATACTGAGACTTAAGCTATCTACTGCTTGATTGCTCATCCACTCTTTCCCTAAGCCATAAAATGCTGCAGGAATTATCATGGCAATTGCTGCGATGCTGAAATCTATGGATTGTGACTTGGCGCCTTGAACATTAAATTTTTGCACACGATGAGTTATCCCTCCGGCAAACAATGATGCTCCTAATACCAGTAATACATTCCCTATTAATGAACCTATCAGTGATGCTTTTACAATTTGGATCTGCCCCGCTTTTAATGCAACCATGCAAATAATAAATTCCGCTGCATTACCAAAGGTTGCATTTAAGATCCCACCGAAAGCGTCACCCATATGAACAGCCAAACCTTCGGTAGCTCTGCCTAATAAAGCAGCTAACGGGATTATCGCCAAACAAGCAGAAATGAAGATAAACGTATGGTTTTCGCCTTGCGTATGCTCAAGGCCCACTGCAATTAATATAAAAGGAAGCAACCAATTTAAACTGGGTTTCATGCCTTTCCTTGTGCGCAATCTGATCCTAATATTAAATAGCATAAATCACAGATTCGATATCAGCGAGCATGAGATTTTAAACTTATATCTTAGGGATCAAATGGATGCAGTTTGCTAACTTTTATTGGAGTAAATTTTTGCCCAGTAAATATTCCATCTTATTGATTGCACTCTTATCAATGCTTTTAATCTTTCCACTTTTTGATGAAGAAATAGGCGGTAAGCTTCTGTTCTCTTTCTTTTTCCTTTTTATTCTTGTTGGGATGTTTTACAGCTTAAAAAGAGAAAAAGGAGTCATCCTATTTATAGTAAGTGGTTTAATTGCGCTAAGTACTCATCTTGCTGAAATGGGTTTTAAACAGTTACATATTGTAAGCCAAATAGTATCGATACTCTTTTATCTTTATGCAATTCTGTTATTTTGCAAAGATATCTATTCCAGTAAAGACGTAACACAAGATATTCTACTTGGATCAATCTGTGTTTATTTGTTAATTGGCATGTGTTTTGGATTAACTTATATGCTAATTCAATCGACTGTTGATCAGTCTTTCATTCACTTGGCCAGTCACACATTAATCAGCAAACCATCTGATTTTAACTATTTTAGTTTGATTACGCTTGCTACGGTGGGTTTTGGAGACATTACTGCTCACACAACTATTGCCAAAAGCTTTGTGATGTTAGAAGGCGTCGTCGGTATTTTTTATATCGCAGTTCTTGTCGCTCGTTTAGTTTCTATCTTTAATCGATAAAATCAAACATCAACTATATGTTCTTATGCCGGTTGATATCATATCAATATGGCTCATACCGGCATCTAAGGCAACTAGCGTTGATAAAGGGGTCGGGTACTGACGAATCCGTATACAACTAGGAATTCAAAAAATCTTTTAATCTACCTAAAGCTTCTGGCATATTTTTACGCCCAAACCCAATACGGAAATATTGGCTTTGATGATCATAGACTGAAGCAGGCATTAATAGAACGCCATGCTGCTCTATCAAACGTTCGCAAAAAGTATCAATCGATTCGCTGCCATGATACTTAACAAAACCCACACATCCCCCTTGTGGTCTTACCCATGAGAAAAGATCGGGATATTCTTTGAAGAAGCCATCCAGTAACGCCATGTTATCGATGACGATTTGATTATTTCGCTTGAGAATATGATCTTTATTTTTCAGGGTGATAAGACTTAAAATCTCAGCTGGTGCACTGTTACAGATGGATAAGTAATCTTTCATTTTCTTAATTTTGTGCAATATGTCTTTATCTTGGCAGGCTACCCACCCCACTCTGAGGCCCGCCATACCAAAGGCTTTACTCATTACGCCAAGAGAAATTGCCTTAGGGTATAGCTCTGCTGCCGGTTTTGCCCAAGGTTGAGAAGGATTTCCTAAAAGACGATAAACTTCATCAGAGAAAAGCCATAAACCTTTTGCATCACATAATCGAATAAGATCATTTAATTCATCTTGCGATATCACTTGTCCGGTAGGATTGTGAGGAAAATTGATAATGATACATTTGGTATGACGGTTAATAGCACTTGTAATCTCCTCAAGTGAAATGCGCCATTCATTTTCTGCTCTAAGCGGAATCGTCGTAACGCTTGCACCCTTTAATTTTGGTATCTCTAACAAAGATTGATAACATGGCGTGAGCACAATCACATGGTCTTTAGGTTCACAGATAACATGAAGACTTGCAAAAATACCTTCTTCTGCACCGGCAAAGCACAGTATATTTTCCGACTTGAGATCGGGATAAAGGCTAGATGCAATTTGTTCACGTAGTGGCGGCATTCCATACGGCTCTGTGTAATGTAACCTCAAATTGTCCCAAAGCAATTTATCTTGAGTGCTGGCAAGGTTAATGATTTCTTGTACGGAAAAACTTTCTGCATCGGAGCAACAAAGCAAATAAGGGGCACTAAACTCGTATTTAGTTAAATATTCTTCCAATTTAAATGTATTAATCGCCATTTGACCTCCACGCTTCTTGCTAAATAGGGGTAGATACTCCCTAACCCTAACGATAGGCCTAATCATACAGCAATTGACATATTTGTCTACTTTGGACTATTATGTCTACATCGTAACTTAGCTTGGTTCTCTCTTAATGAATAAATCTATCAAAGCGTTTTTACCGGCTGCACAGGCTATCCAAAAATTACTGCATCCTTATGCTGAGGTTGTCCTACACGATATTAAACGAAATCAAATCGTTGCCATTTTTCATCCCTTCTCTAAACGAAAAATAGGCGATTCTTCTTTGCTTACTCAAGAAGAAGAAATGGCGACTATGGAAGATTGTGTGGGTCCCTACGAAAAAATGAATTGGGATGGCAGAAAGCTTAAATCCGTAAGCAGTATCATTCGTGATGAGAACAATAAAGCCGTGGGTATGATGTGCATTAATTTGGATATATCAACATTTGAAAAATATCACGAGCTGATTTCAGCCTTTATTCATTTTAATCAGCCACAACCTGCTCCCTTGTTTAATGATGATTGGCAAGAAAGAATTAATAAATATGTTCATAATTATTTGAGTGAACACTATTTAACGCTAGAAACATTGTCCAGAGAAGACAAAAAGAAGCTTATCGAACATTTACATAAAATTGGCGCCTTTTCGGGAAAAAATTCCGCACAATATATTGCTCAAATTATTAAAACCTCACGTGCTACTGTCTATAACTATTTAGCAGAACACACAAGCATTGGGACCTAAATGATATTGGTTCTGAAAAGAAATCAGCTTATTGGAAAAAATGTCGTTGCCATTTCAAGTGGTGCAAATATTAGTGTTGATACATTAAAAAGCGTACTGAGTTAATACATGAAAATTATTGATTTAACCCAGATAAAGGAAATCATAAAATCACTCGATATGTTACCTTTAATTGAAGAAGGTTTCATCGCATATTCAAAAGGAAACGCTGTTATTCCGCCGATAGGTGAACTCGTATTTTTGAATCTACCCGGTGATGTTCACATTAAATATGGCTATATAACTGGAGACGATTATTATGTGGTAAAAGTCGCCTCTGGATTTTATGATAATCCTAAATTAAATCTTCCATCCAGCAACGGGCTTATGCTGCTCTTTGACCGAAAAACCGGAGCACTGTTGAGCATCCTTCTTGATGAGGGGTATCTCACAAATTTAAGAACGGCAGCAGCGGGGGCAATTGCAGCGAAATACTTAGCACCAAAGACCGTAAATAAGATTGGCATAATAGGAACTGGGATACAAGCGAGATTACAGCTACTCTATTTGCAAAAAGTGATTCGATGTAACAATGCGGTGGTTTATGGCAGAGATAACAATAAACTTTTGCGTTTTCAAACTGACATGGAAAATGAAGGATTTAAAATTCATACTACTCAATCATTGGAAGACATCACAGCTTGTGATCTTATCGTCACAACCACTGCTTCTTCATTACCTATTTTGTTTTCAAAAAATATCAAAGCAGGCACGCATATCACAGCAGTTGGCGCAGATACGCCATATAAGCAAGAACTTGAAGAAACCCTTTTTGAGATAGCGGATGTTATTGTGGCAGATAGCATCTCTCAATGTATGGAAAGAGGTGATATTGCTCATGCTATACGAAAAAAGATAATCAATGAAGATAAAATAATGGAATTAGGAAATATTATTTCCGGAACATGCCAAGGACGTACCAATGATAATCAAATTACCATTGCGGACTTAACGGGTTTAGCAGTACAGGATATTCAAATTGCCAAGGCAGTTTATCATTTTAGTTAAAGCCTTTTCCTTATTACAACTGCCCTATGTTCAGCGATAAATTATTTCTTAAATTTTTGCATAAAGTACTGAAATCAACTCCGCTATGTTTGATTGCGTCGTTTCATCATGGCGTAATACGTTTACTACCGGTGTTCATTTTCTCAACTAAAGCATATAAATCATCATAAGGGAGATCTTTATTGGTTAATTCGCACTGCTTTAACGCGGTAGAAAGTGCAGTTAGTTTTTCTTTCGTTGCATTTTTTTCAAAGCTGAGAAAAGCCTTATAGAGGACATCCACTTCTTCGGACTCGAACGTATCGGTTTTGTATTCATGACGTTCATGCAAACCGAGGTTATGTAATAAAATGTTTTTAAACTCAGCAATAAATAAATCAGGATTTAACATCAACTTTGCTCCTCACTGCTGGTGCTCTACGATTCTGAATATCATTCAAGGTATTATAACATAATCTGGCTGCTTGGTTACCGGCTGCATCAGCGTGCTTTTTTACGATGCTTTCAACTTTACTATACACCGCTTCAGCATCAAAACACCGATTATTTTTCAAATCACTTTTAACTTTATCAATCTCATAGCGCAATTCTCTAACCACCCCAAGTTCATCACCTTGATTAAACATCGGCGTAATCCGTCGCATTTGATCTTTCGCTTTGCTATCTCGCATCGTTTTCAATTCATCAGACAACGCTTTCACCAAATTCCGCGCATCTGACATTTGACTTGAAGGTCCGGCAACTTGTTCCGCATTCTTAATGGCTATTTCATATTTTGCACTAATGACGCCTAATCGGGCTTTTATCTCAGATGCTTCAGGTCGTGCATTAGGATTTGGATGTCTCATAACATGAATCAATTCTATCAATTCATTAACGGCGTCGATGGCTGGAGATTGCTTTTCATTCGGTATACGTTGGTTTTTTAAGTGGCTAGAAGTATATAAAGGTGAGCCATCAACCACAGGAGATGGTGTCCTTAGTTCATAAGTTTGATCATTCAATTTCAACATGTTTCCATACATGGCTAGTTCAAAGGTTCTTGCCAATGAATAGATATCCTGTTTAGTCGATAGTTGTTCTGTATACTCGCTATCAAAAAAATCAGAAGCCATATACGTCGGAGTTCCGATCGCCAACTCTGCAGGCGAAGCAAGTTGATCTTTTCGCAGTTGTGATGTGCCAAAATCCATCAGCACAACTTCACCAGTTTCAGGATTTTCAATCATATTGTCAGGTTTAATATCTAGATGGACAATGCCTGCTTGGTGTACCACTTCAACTGCATTGGTCAGTCTTTGAAACAAGCTAATGAAATAGGGAACATTAAAATCTTCAGGATTATCAAAAGAGGTATTCGGTATCTCACCCTTTTTGAATTTTCCGACATACGAAGCAACTGCTTTTGATACTGGCTGCCCTGGTAATACGGGCATGACAGAATAATAGTTCATACCGGCTGCAAAGCTACTCATATTCAAGCCTAGCATTTTCCCTATAGAATCCTCTTTTTGTATTCTAGCTGCATCTTTCGCTTTCTTAAGAGCCTGCATTTTAACAGCACAAAAATCACCCGCTTTGATTAAAGGGTCGGCAGATTGAATCACTTGAGCAACAACAACATTACCAAAAGCGCCTTTACCTAGAACTGCTTTATCATGCAAGATCATAATGTTGCCATGTTCATCTTTTATTGCACTAAAAGTGAGCGTCTTGCCATTTAGTGCGCTCCCATCAGGGAAGCGGGTACCTTTAGCAAGTACTTTGGGTTCATTGCTGGCATTCACAAGCGCTATAATAGCCAACTGCTCTTCGCTACTAATAATAAAACCTGCAGGATTAAGGTCCTGCTGTGGGATTTGAGCTGGTACTTTGTCGTTCATTGGAACCACACCCGCATACATAATTGATTATTCGATTATTAGACTTAAACGAAGGAAAGTTGTTCAATAAAAAATCGTGCACAAAGATATAAGTACAGCCTTCACAGGCTACTGATACCGTGTTTGCAGGGTTATTAAGAAAAAATTTTTATTTACAGGAAGAATCGTGCAGTTCATCTATTAAAATGTTTTACTTGGGGAGTACTAGGTTTAAACCCCAGCACTCCCCTTTCAATACACAAAAGTTAGTGAAGCTCTTTAAGCCACTTCTTTGCCTTTTCACTAATATTGGGATCTTTCAAGATTGCTTCAATTAAGCTAGGTTTGCGTTCATCTTGACCATCGCCATACATCTCATCCACAATAGCAAGCCATTGCTTTTTAAGCTCATTCGATGGAAGTATCTCAAATTGATTAAACAGCGCATAGATCTTACGATGCCAATAAGTATCAATTGCACCATCTAACCATGCTACCATTTCGGGTGTTAAGCCCACTTCAGATAATCCTTTACCTTCCGCAAATCCACGCTCAAATTTTTTAGTGCGCAAATGTGCATATTTTCTACCATAAAGCGCATTAATTAACTCCATGCAGCGCTTACCTAATTCAAAACCAATTTCGGATTTAGGATCTTTATTAAGATTCCCCTGAATATCAGCAACCAATTGCTGCCAATTATTTTCGAACGTTGCTTTTTGCTCGGGTGTAGAATTGGCTTTAAGCTCTGTTTGAAACGTTGTGTATTGTTTAAGTTCTTCACTCGTGAAAATGTCTTTAACCCATTTATGCTCAAGTTGCTCTGTCATACGATAGACCTCTATTAATTGAATGATGGACTCCCATGGAATAGATTGATCCGGCCTACAACTTGCAACAAGATTATTCAGTGTTTGACTCGCATCCATCAATGCATTCGCCTTTGCTGTTAAAAATTGTGATTGAACTGTAAATTGCTCAATCATATTCACATCAGCACTCAGCAGTGATTTAATTTGAGTTAAACTAAAACCAAAATATTTTAATGCAATGATTTGTTGTAGCCGCAACAGATCTTTCTCAGAGTACAAACGGTAGCCATTCGCTTGGCGTATTGAAGGAACAAGCAAACCAATCCGATCGTAATGGTGCAGTGTTTGCACCGAAATCGAAGTTAATTTGCTAATTTCTTTTACATACCATTGAGACACCGCTTTGCCCTCCCATAATCAAGATAGAGCCTATAGCAACTATAGGGTCAAGCCATATTTTATTACAAACTCCTATCTATTCAACTGGTTGAACAACTGGTGAATGCCTTATTCTATCAGTCTGGTGCTAAATGACTTTCTTACGGACTTAAAAGAAAAGGAGCTGGGTTTTCTAGATGGCATTACCATATTATTGATTGGCAGGTGTGAATTTGATTCTTCTCTATGATCTTCTTTAGCCTAATTGCATGTCTTTAAAGATCGAAATCTACTCTGTTAATATTGTCTGTGTAAATTGACTTATCAGATAGATCGCGATTCTGGCAGATATAGATCATATTCGACTTTTGCTTATGAAATTGTAAAGGTATTACAGCGCATGAATCAAATACGCTGCGTACCGTATTATCAACCCTTTTCGTAAATTTATCATTAAACAATGGATTCCCAATGATATTAAAAACTGCCAATCCGTCGTTATTGAGCCTTTCTTTGATTAAGCTAAAAAATTCAGCGGTAACAAGATGTGATGGCAATACTGTTCGATTAGTGTATGCATCAGTTATAATCACGTCGTGCTTTTGTTTGTTAAATATTAAATATTGCCTTGCATCCTGAATTACGATGTTTCCTTTAATGTCTTTGAGAAAGTGTTCTCTTACAATTTTAGGCAACTCAGGATCAATTTCTACATAGCTAAATTGGTTTCCAAACGTGTTTTGTGCGCTGATAGTGAAGCCACCCGCACCTAGCACCAAAATGTCTTTGTTCGTTAGCGCTAAATCTTTGAACAGGATGTCTTTTATTTTTTCAGCATAGGGATAGGCTTCGTTATTTTCACCTATAAATGATGCGTTTGATTGATTCAAGACAAGTGTTTTACCCTTTTTCGGTGTATCGATTTCTTGAACATAGTAGTTTGCAAATGCGTTACTGGTAATAAATAATAATTTTTCCATGCTTACATTTAAAAAGTAAACTGGCACAGAAAACACCAACAGCGTTAATACATATCCCCAACGAAATTCAATTACTAAATTTAAATAGAAAACCATTATCGCCAACAATGCAAAGAGTATAAACACTGTCATGCCTAAGCCAAAAAAACGCATTAAAATAATACTGGTTAACACAGCACCAAAAAATGAGCCAATGGTGCTAATATGCAGCACATTGCCCCCTATTTCATTAATACGAGTACTGTGATTTTTCTGTAAATGCATCGTTATAGGCACTGTTTGGCCTAACATATAGACTAATGGTGCAGTGATAACTAATAGGTAAATGGTTAAGATGATCAGCTGGTGGCTACCCACGACCTTTACAAGCAAACCAAAGAATTGTTCGACAAATAAATATGAAATACCTATACCAATCAATATCGCTGATATCGTGAAATTTCTGACAAGTACATTGATGTAATGATCTTGGACCTTACCGCCCTGACGATAGCCATAGGCTAAAAATAATAGAAAGATCCCTATCACTAAACTGGTTACAATAACGTTGCTTCCAACGACGGGTACAACTTGCCTAATGGTTAAGATTTCTAATGCGACGGTAACAAAACCTTCCACCAGTACGATGATCTGTATGGCAAAATACGACAGCGCAATCGATGAGCTATTCGATTTGTGTGTTTCCAGAGACTGGGAAATTGAAGACATTCGTTGTCCTTTACAATGACACTCTCCTGGCTTTAATACCAGGGGTGTAACATCCTCTATCACATTCATCCTTGAACTTTATAATGATAGTTTAGTGGTTCATTGAAGTGTCGTCACTTTATAGGTTAGGAATGTCTTCAGAAGGTCTGTTGAACGCTTAAGGCCAGCTGTTCATGAGCCACATTCAGTAATGGTTCACCATGCGCGCTAAGTAGATGCTTGAAAGGTAATTGCAGTAGCTTGCTAAAATCTTGTGCTTGCACCTGACAAGCCTGGAGCCAGATGGTTGAAATACTGGCAGTACCAAAAAAACCTAAATTCTGATAGAGCTTTGCCGTTTCATCACTGAAAAATCTATCAGCGCGGGTCCAATTTTTAACACTATCGCAAGTAATCAAAATGCCACCTTCACGTTGGAGATGCAAAACGCCTTCAGGCTGTGTTGACGTTTCAAATACAAACAAAGAACAATCTGGAAAGGGCATTTTACCATTAAGAATGAGTTCAACATCTGTCGTTTTATCATGACTATGTTGCATCCCTTTTAAAGCCCACAGTTTGGCTGTGTACTTATCGACATAAAATGCATCATGCCTGCCATGAAAAGGCCCTATTCTCACCACGTTGGCGACTTTACCTAAGCGATCAAGGGCAAGAAGCCCTTCATCGTTTAATCTCACCGTGTTAATCAATGTTAACTCATCTGCATTTTTCACCACAACCATATTACAACTATGCTGAAGTTCAACACCTTCATGGGTGGTTTTATTCGTTCCCATTACAAAAAAGATATTGGGGAATATTTCCCTGATTTCGCCATGTTCCCATGCAGGAGAATAGTGACTCATTTAAGATCCTTATTGGTAACGCGGACTTGTTGGTGAGTTATCATCTTGTGCTTGTTCATCTTCGCTTTCAGGTGAAGCTGCTCGCTGCCGTCGCAATCCGTTAAATATGTTGCCTAGCATTTGAACAAATGGATTATTCAAACCTACTATATCGACTTCTACATTTTCTTCATTTGGGATCTGCACAACCAGAAGCTGTCTGAGCAGGTCTATAGGTGCGGGCGCTCCTCTGGTAGCTTGCTTTAAAGCGATTACATCTGCCTTAAGTGTGGTTCGTGAAGGAAAGGCGTTATGACGATTCATCTTATTTAGCATGTTGTCTATCAGATTCATCTCTACGCGATGCGCCCTGGCAAAACCGAGTACGAATGCACAGGTAAGCTGCTGTTTAATCGTGTTTAGCAATAGTTCTTTCGTCGTAGCACATGACAGTTGATATTCGCCACTTGGAATGATATTCGTTGTAATACTGTGTACTAAGGTATGTGCGCTAATCGCTTTTTCTGGGTCTTCAGGCATGAGATTGAGCGCGTCTTCATTTTTAACGATGATATGAAGTAATCCGCAATCAGTACTACATCCTAATAATTCAACCGCCCAGCGGATCCCATCTTCATCCGTCATAACAACGTTAACATTACCTAGCAGATCTGAACACTCTGATATCGCTGGTTCTGCTTTTAATAATTCAAGAATATCTTTGAATCTTTGCTCACCACCTAATAAGGTTGTTACAAACAGATTGTACGTGGAGCCTTCGCTGCCAGGAGCCGGGACTGATACTTGCGCTTTTTTAGCCTCAGCTTCTTCACGTGCTTTTTGTTTATTTACATTCTCTTGTTTTTTAGCTGCAATTTTTGTAGCTTTTTGCTCGATTGTGAGTGATTCAAAATAAGTCGCTTTATCAGCAAAATAGTCTCTTACGATCTTTTTATGCGCTTCAAAGCATTGAATTTGTAAATCATTGTCAGTTAAGTCTTTAATGTTGTCATAGACAAGACCAAACTTCGCCAAGTTAACTTTAAGGTAAGAGGCATTGATATGATCTTCTGGAAAATCTAAATATTCAAAAGCGTTATTGAGTTGATTGAGAACTTTAGGATTTAAAAGTGCTGTAAATTCAGCACGTTTGTCTTTGTCAGCTATTAATGCTTTGGCTGCCATATCAAACTCTGCTGGTACTTCAAATACCATACCATCAAAAATATCTTTTAAAGCTTCCTCTAATTGCCAACGATAGTTGCAATTACTGAATTCAATTGTCATAAATCAACCCAACTACAAAAGAAGTCATACTAACTGAGAGACATCAAATATTCAATATTTATAAGCCTACTAACTAAGCTTAAGGCCTTAATCTGCCAAACCACAACATAACAGAAGTGCTAAGTAGCAAAATATTGTAAATAAAAGTATTTTTGTTTATAACTTGCCAAGCAATTTAAGGATCTCTAAACACAATATGCTCTTTCCTCGAAATAGAAATAAGCTAATTTTAACGCTATTAACGGCTTGGCTTTGTATTAGCACGATACCCACCCATGCTTCTGAGAAGCACATTTCAGAACAGATCGCCAGTGACAACGCGCTTCAATATGCTGATAAAACGCTTAACCGAAATTACAGTTTATTGATGAATGTACTGTCGGTTGAAGAAAGAGATCTCCTAAAACATCAACAGAAAATTTGGCTTAATAAGCGCAACGCCAAGCTAAAAGCCAAGGACGATGTCAAACCGCTTTACCATGAAAGAAACCAATTGCTTGGTCAACAACTTGCACAAAAGCTTTCTGAACTCAAAGCAGTTCTAATAACGGATGAAGAGAAAATTGATCATAGAGAAAAATTACTTAAAATTGCTAATTGCCACATGGATGTCTGCAATGCTTATAGAGCTTATTTTTTGTGTGTCCTAAAAGACCCCCTCGCAAAAGAAGCATTAGCAAAAGCCTTACATGTTGAAAAAGAGGATCCGTTGCTTGAACAAGATATCCATAGTACAGATATGCTCGCATCGCTTTTCTTTAGAAGAGAATATGACGATTTTACCGATTTACCCATCTGGTTGATTTTAGAAAATACCGAATTATTAACGTTGCTCAATGAACGCCATTCTCCTGATATAAAAGCCAACTATCATATTCGCGAATTGCCAGCATTTAAAAAGTTACGCGCACATTTAGATAACATGGAAGAAGGACGCTGGGCAACGACCTCGTACATGCAACACGCTGGTACGATTATTTATGATATCCATGCCGGGAATCGTTATGTTTTAAACTTTCTTAGCTTTTATCCACAAGGCGTCTTAGATGAATCGCCTTCAGCGATTGCTGCACGAGGCATAGAAAACTATCAAGCCTCCCTTGAAAAGCACTTCGCGCCACTACGGGCTTGGTCATATCAAGGCATTTGGAATCGTAACAGCTATATTACTTTCGAAAGATTATTTAATGATGCAGCCAAGGAACTCAAGCAGTACTATGAATTCCACGCCAGAATGAAGGAATTTGCTCCTTATGCCGATTGGGTACTATCGACTTATATCTATCATTGTTTCCAAATGATGTACCCTATCGCGCAAACACCTGCATACCAAGTTTTCAAAACACCCAACATGTCTCTTGATTTATTAAAAGAAAAAACGAAAGACTTTACCCAAACTGATTGGGATCAAAGTTTGTCGATTGCTATTTTAAACCATTATTCGTCGGATATTATAGAATGGATAATACAATCCGGCGCCAATGTAAATGCCGCATCATTTGATGAAACACCGCTTATGAAAGCGGTTGCCGAACCCCGCATTCTTGCACTATTACTCAAGCATGGTGCTAACGTTGATCAGCAAAATCCTTTTGGTAAAACGGCACTCTTTTATGCTGTTCAATTTAACCAATTAGATAGTGTTAAATTGCTGGTCGAAGCTAAGGCAAATGTCAATCATCAGCTTAAAAATGTCGACGCACTTAAAGCACTGTATGAAGAAGGCGGAGAATATTTATTAGAAAAAGTCGGTAGCTTTACGCCCTACATTTACAGCTTACGTTACACATCTAAAGGAGTAACTGATTATTTACTGGCCAATGGCGCTGATTCAAAAGCCTTGCCAGAAACACGGTATCAAGAATGGATACAGCAGCAGGCTTAAAATGAAACTACTGCACACTTTTTAATATGCAGCTTATTTAGCAAATAGTATATATTATCTGCTCAACTAGCGTATAATAGCCCTCCTTTGAATCTTAAAATAAGAGAATCTCATGCCCCTATTTGTTTTAACCCCGTTCAATCCTAAATGGCCCACAGCACAGTTTAAAAAAGTGGATGCAATTGTAGTACGCGCCTCTTCTGAAGCCAATGCGCGCGATCTGGTTAAATTAGTGACCTTTAATTCTGATAAATCGAAAATCGGTAAGCAAATGCACAATCCTTGGCAAAACCGCTCATATTCAAAATGCGCTCTTTATCAAGGCACTGAATTTGCTAAAGAAGGCAAAGCTGCCATATTAGCACCCGCTTCCTTAAGTGAAGCATTCGAACAGTTAAAGAAGTAATCCGGAGTAACCATTATGAAATCAGGCGTGACGGATTTGTCGCTAGAAGCGATTCACATTGTGCAATTTGCGCAATTGTTTAAGCGAATGTCAGCTATTCAAGAAATAGCCTCAAAAGATCTTATCGCTGAACTTGAAGCACGGATCTCGATTGGCGCCCCTTCAATCAACAATGATCCCACTAAGCCCTACTCTGCTGAATTGGCAAAATTGATCAATTACTTTTTTAGTACCAATAAACCCATTTTTGAACTTATCAGGTTAAGTGCTGCCAAAGATGACACCACCGATTTAAAGCGATTTATTAAAGAATTGCTGTTGTATCGTACCGATGAATTCGTTACTGCTGGGCTACTTTCTGAAGCGGTGTTGATTAATGCCATATGCTTTGCTGCTAATGCTGATGAACAAAATGGCTACTTAGTGCAATTACAACGCAATCATCAATATAGTCAGGATGTTATGGATGAACATTTTGGCAAGGATTTTGTCAACAGCCTTTTAGCACAGCAGCGCACCTGTGAAGATGAAAATTTGCGA
>CAZCXZ010000006.1:48124-50127 GCA_964502705.1 Uncultured Candidatus Berkiella sp.
GATCCTTGATGAATTATTATCTGACAATGGACCATCTCTAGAAGAGGCCCCTTTATCAGATGGCCTTGTTCAGGCTTTTGGTAATATGCATGTTGATAACCGCCTGCTGCCTGGCTTTAATAATCACATAGCAGATACTACTTCATCGAATACAGAAGTTTCACGCCCAAGCGATCGCCCAGTCGTACTACCTAAGCTATAAATTGTTCGTCTTATCTGTTTTGCTAAACCGCCCTATTAGTTTAAATAGCATCGGGTTTAGCAAAATGGAGATGATGGCACCTGCCAAAATGATATCCTGTGTTTCTTCTGAGAACATCTTTAATTTGACGCCTAGTTCTGCAAGAATAAATGAAAATTCACCTATTTGTGCCAAACTGACCGAAATGGTTAAAGCCGTGTATTTAGGGTAGCGAAAGGCAATAACAATTAAATAAGCAGCGATTGATTTGCCAAACACAATAATTAGTACCGTGGCACATAACAGCAATGAATGGCTCATAATAATTTGTGGATTTAACAACATACCCATTGCAACAAAAAACAGTACCGCAAAAGCATCGCGTAATGGCAACGTTTCCTCTGCTGCACGGTGACTGAGTTCCGATTCACTTAAAATCATGCCGGCAAAAAAGGCGCCTAATGCAAATGAGACACCAAATATTTTTGCAGCGCCAAACGCAACGCCTAACGCAATGACCAGCACACATAAGCGAAAGAGTTCTGCAGAATTTGTTCTTTCTGCAACTCGCAGTAGCCAGGGAATAACTCTTTTGCCAACCACCAGCATCGTGATGACAAACAGTACTAATTCCACCAAGGTAATTGCTAAGGAACCAATTAATTTAGCATCGAATAAAGTAGTGGTTTCCTTTCCTGCGTTATCCATCAATCCAGCAAGCGCAGGTAGTATAACCAATGCAATCACGACAACTAAATCTTCAACTATCAACCAACCGACCGCAATCTGCCCACGTTCAGTTTGTAACACATTGATTTCTTCTAAAGCTCTTAATAAAACGACCGTACTTGCCACAGAAAGTGACAAGCCAAAAATAATGCCGGCACCCAGCGACCATCCAACATAATGCGCCAACCCCCAGCCCATGAGCGTAGCAATCAGAATTTGGCAAATGGCACCTGGGACTGCAATTTTTTTTACTTTCAGCAAATCGCTCCAGGAAAAATGTAAGCCCACACCAAACATGAGCAAAATAACACCCAGTTCTGCTAATTCGTGCGCCAACTTCATGTCTGCGATGTAACCAGGGGTCGTAGGGCCGATTAATACCCCTGCGAAGAGATACCCTACAATGGGAGATAGTTTACAATAATGCGCAATCATTCCAAAAATGAACGCAAGACCTAAACCCGCCACAATGATGGTTACTAAAGGCATTGAATGCAGCATCATCAAAATCCACTATAAAGACAATCTATCCTATTGCGCTTTATTCATTATGGTCAAAGGAACGAAGTTAGACCAAGGATCGCATCATATTAATGCCAATATGCTGTAATTAAAGTGAGTATTGTGGGTGGTAGTAGAGAGAGGCTTGTCACGCAAGTGACAGGATATCGTAACTTGCGTGACAAAAGAGGTATTAACGATTGCGAATAGCTTTCACAACTTCTTCATTTTGAGTGACCGCTTGGATCATGCCAGCTCTAAACTCTTTAGTATGAGTGTAGCTAGGGCCATTTCCAAAGCTATTGAAGTAGCCTTTCCAGCTAGCTGCTTCAACACCGGCTTTTAACGCAGACACTTTATCTTCCAATCGGTATTTCCAGTAATCTTGCAGATTATCAACGTCAGCTTTAAATCGGTATGATTTACCCGCGTCAATTACTGAAGTACGATAAATTTGGCCTAATGAAGCACCAAATAAAGCCGCTGCTGTAAAAAATGCGTAGGCTGCTGCAGTCGCTGGTAACGCTGGTGAAATCATAAAACAAACAGCAACTGCAATTGCAGCGCCTAAGGTCTTATGCCAAACGCTATA
>CAZCXZ010000007.1:0-28239 GCA_964502705.1 Uncultured Candidatus Berkiella sp.
ATTTCGATCAAACGCATGCTGGAGATTGGATTATTTTGCCAAATCAATTTCATTGCGAAAATGACCGAGAACTGCATAGCAATATTAAAGTTAGAAGAAGTGTTATAAGACATCAATTTTCAATCGAGCGCGCTGCATATTGGCAAGATGTTGCAAAAAGACATCTACACGAAGTGAATGTGACTCGCCCTCGAAAAAAATAGTCTTAGGCTATTTTAATATAGCCGTAGATAATTTTCTGACATTTCGAAAACTGTATGTCATCTTAGGCGTCGGAACACCATTAATTGCAGCAATATATCCTCCGGAAATCTCCACCTTTAACATTTGATCTTTGCGGATGAAATGTACAGGCATATAAGTGTCCCAGCGATAATGTGCTCTTTGTTCATCGATGTTTTCATCCTGGATCTCATTAATGATTTCCATTACTTGCTTATTGTTTTGTAAACCACGTTGGATTCTTTCAGGTGTGCGCCGATATAAATCGAGTGCCCGCAGCCGCTCTTGACGATCCTTTAGTGATTTCTTATTTTTACCGTGATGGCGCAAAATAATAGTCTCAACTAATCTGATATAGAATTGAATTAATATATCATTCTGTGCATAAAACATATTTTTAACCATTTCATCAATTTCACGGTTTCTCACAAAACTCGTGAAACGTTTATATTTGGTTCGGAAACGTTCAGCATGAGCAACCCTTTTGAGTTCAGCTTCTGTCGCTTTAGAACCCGCTTGCAGCAATACTATCATCGGCTCAATAACCGATTTAGAGTTTACAAAGGTGCAATTGGCATATTTTTGAGGTTTGGAGCGAAATCTCACTACGGGATTTTTAAAATCAATAACACTACCTAGCAATTGATGAAAGTCATTCATGTTTGGGGCAGCTAACAAACGACGCACAAATGGCTGATTGATAATGGCATCTCTTCTCATTTTAAAAATTTTTGAACCTGCCCTAGGGTCACAACCGATGCCACGATTAGTATAAATCAAGTAGTCACCGTAGAGTACCACTGCTACTGCATGTCCAGGCCAACCGCACGATAAAAATGTCAGTTCACCACGATGATATTGTTTCGATATTTCAATATGCGCATTTTTTATATAGACGGATTCATTTTTATGAAACTGCGCCAAATTTGCTTTTGTTGCCGTTTTAATGGCATCAAATTCTTTTGAAGGACATCGCTGGCTGTAAGCCTCAATGAATTCACATAATATACGAAGTGAAACTTCAGCTGGAGCATATTCGGTTTCTAATTCATGTTCGGAAAGATCTTTTGAGACAATGATCGATTGACTAAGCCCCATTACATGCCCTGCACGATAAGCAAAGTAATACATATCTAAAACGGGCGTTTCTGATTCTTTCCACCTTCTGGATTTATTAAAGAAGTGATATAACGACTGGAAAACCAAATCGGGCAATTTTTTTAATGCCTCAAGATTATTACAAATGGTTAACAAATCAACTCTTGAAAAACAATTCGTCTTTAGCAAAAATTCATTAATAGCTTCGCAGCTTAAATTCTTTAACAGATAATATAATTGCTTTGTTTCGAAATGATATTCTTTAAAATAAGATATAACTTCATTTTGTTTGCTTTCATCTAACTCAGTTGGCATTAAACCATATTCTGTATAAGCATGTACAAATTTAGCAGCCGTTCCTTGCCGAATATTCTTTTTATTAACTTGTATGATCACATGAGGGTTGATGCTTAATAATTCAATAAAGAATTTTAAAGAGCTACTATCATTGAAGAGCTTTAATGTTCGAACAACGTTTGCGCTTGACACTGTTAAAGGCGTTTGCAGCTTATATTGACTGGGTAATTTATTTTGGCGCAGCAAAGTTTGAATTTGAGATATCGAAAGCGAATGCATAGTTCTATACTCATGTATATAATTAAGCATCCCAGCTCATAAATGTTAGGCGCACATGTTACCTGAGAATGGATATAAGTACAACACTTAGCTTTGTGCTCATCTCATGAATTTAAAAGAGTAAAATGGCACACTGCTTAGTGTGCCATTAATGCTTAGAACAGTTTGTAGTTGCTGCGAAATACGAACCACCAATTAGCAATAAAGATATTTGCGGATACCAAAGCAAGCGGGATTAAAGACAGTAATAGAAATATGACAGGTAAAAACCATACTAAAAGGTGATTGCAGCTTTGTTCATCGATATCATTCCTTTTAGAGCAACTTTATTCCTATAATTTAGTTGATAATCCTCGCTTGTACGGGTGTTCTCACAATTCACTCTCATTTAATACAGTCCAATACTTCAGCACAATTATAGATTATGCTTAAAGACCACCTATTCAACGGAGAATGCGCATGTCTATTGCAAAATCTGCTCTCATATTCACATCATTAGTTAGTATATTACTTCAAACTGAAGTTTTTGCCTGCTCAAGAATAGTTGAGAATAACCTTGGTAAAGATATCCTTGTAGGACGTAGCATGGATTGGTTTGAACCAATGCATACTAAATTATGGATACTACCTCGAGGCATGGAACGAAGCGGTGAAGCTGGTGAAAACTCACAAAAATGGACTTCTCGCTATGGCAGTATTGCCACCACTATTTACGATGGAGCAACGGCCGATGGTATGAATGAAAAGGGCTTAACAGCTTCGATGCTCTATTTAACTGAAAGTGATTTTGGTAAACGCGACCCTAATGAACCAGGGATCAGCTTGTCACTCTGGGCACAATATTTCCTTGATAACTATGAACTAGTCAATGAAGCCTTAGAAGGAATAAAAAAGCAACCCTTTCAGCCGCTCATGGCCTCAGTCGGTGTATCCGCTCAAAAACCTGCTACAGTACATTTAGCACTTACAGATAAGACCGGCGATACGGCAGTTATCGAGTATATTGATGGTAAAATGCAAGTTCATCATGGCAAAGAATACACCATTATGACAAATTCTCCTCCTTACAATGAGCAGCTTGAAAACCTAAAAAAATATAAAGGCTTTGGTGGACAGTCGCCGCTACCAGGTACCACAGAAGCCGCAGATCGTTTTGTGAGAGCCGCTTTTTACTTAGAACATTTACCCAAACCAAAAGATACTCGTGAAGCCGTTGCAGGTGTATTAAGTGTCATGCGTAATGTTTCACAACCATTTGGTGTTGCTGATCCAAGCCGCCCCAATATTTCGACAACACAATGGCGTACTGTTGCTGACTTAACGGATAGCACTTTCTATTATGAATCAACCTTAAGCCCTAATATTATTTGGGTGAACTTAAAAGAAGTTGATTTTAAAAAGGGCACATCACCACAAGTTTTAAAACTCGACACCCATCCTGATTACGTTGGAAATGTTACGAAGAAATTTGAAAAGGCACCGATGTTTAGCTTTATTCCCGCTTCAACCAAGTAATTGTCTTAACAACAGACCTCAAACTGCAATGCGCGTTACAACGGGCGTGCATTGCTCTAAGTACTTCATATATGAACAGTTACTATTTACCCAAATTTCTTAAATAATGACTATATTCTAAACCCATGTTTGGTTATTTGTCTTTTTGGAGTACATGATAATGCTATCAGGTTATGCTGTAATGAGCCCTCGCTTTTCCCCTGTTCCACAAGAACGGTTATTAACCTCCAAAGAGGCTATAACCGCTCGCAAGCAAGCTCTCAGTAAGCTTGACGTAGCAAATGAGGATGATACTAGCCTTAGCTATTACATTGATGAAAGCCATGCAACGCCGAAGCAATTTGAAGTAATCACCTTTTTAGACGACTTTAACAATCGACGTGTCTTTGCCATTGATCGATCGACCCAATTGGGTGAAGGCGCTCAAGGAGAAGTCTATTTAGCACAGGAGCTATTAGAAGATAAAAAATTGAATGCTCAAAAAGCCAGCCTATCTATCGTTAAGCTATCAGATGCTGAATTTCGATTCGCTGATTATGAAAATGAGTTTGAAATTTTAAAGCATCTCAATCAGAATCCTGCTAAATGTATTCACGCTAGCGGCCCACTGAAAACAACCTATTTATTTGCGCCATATCACCAAGGCATCAATTTACAAGATGTTTGTTATTACAAAATTAATAATCAATTGGTTAAAAAGCCATTAAATCCATTGCTTATTATTCAGCTATTGCGTGGGATATTAGCAGAGGTTCACTATTTGCATCAATCTTATGGTGTTTTGCATCGTGATTTAAAAATCAATAATTTTATGGTCATTGATGGTGAACCGCCAATCATTAGAGCGATTGATTTTGGCACCTCTTGCCTCATCCAACAATCGGATAAAACATTCTGTGGCACTATTGGCTATCAAGCGCCCGATTTAACACTGCCAGCCAATCAACATGCCATTTATAATATACAGCATGATTATTACTCGATTGGGGTCATATTTGCAGAGATTGTCGCTACTGAAAATTATCAGCACTACATTGCAGAAAAGATGCGCACCTTTTCTAGTTCAGACACACTTGGCATTTTTCAACGAAAAGATCTTAAACAATGTATGCCCAGTGTTTTTAGTGAGCAAAGAGCCGATAACCGATATCCTGGTTTTCAGGTCATTAAAGACATCATTAACATACTTACTACAAAAGATCCCTTTAAACGTCCCACATTTCAAGATGTGGAAAAAATGATTAGGCGCCTTTCAACACTCGAACAAGATTACCTTCAAGCAAATGCGAGTAGCCCAAATCCATTAACACCACGTGAAAAATCATCACCCAGGCTTGCACCCACTTCCTCATTTAATGGTTTTCCCAAAGAAGAACTCACTCGGCAATTAGAAGCCTTAACGACTGAACTAAAAAGATTAGATTTTACAGATAAATCAAGTGAAGAAGGGTCTCCAGTTCAGATCCATTTTTCGTTGAATTTTTCAAAGGCACCAAAAAGAGAACGAAAAGCAGAAACAGAGGCACCCAGCTCAAGTGGCGATATACCATTAAAAAAGGCTCACTCACGAATGCGCAGCAACTCAGATATTCCAAAACTTAATCTTAAAGAAATCAGTGAGTCACTCGAACGTGGCTCAAAATCTTCTGGTTCACGACATCGTAAGTTTTCAGTCACACCTAAAGTATCACCCACTATCACGGATACCGTTACCGAGCCTCAAATATCGTTAAGAGAATTTTTAACGGATGAGGAAGACGCACACAAGGATAAAAAATCAAAACTGCAACAATAAAAAAAGCCGCCATCATGGCGGCTTTATATTATTGGTTATTTATCCCATGACCACATTAACATCCTGTTGTACTAACAAGGTGACAAAGGTTGGAATAGGTGCACCGATGTCAACTGCAGAGGTATAAGAATTATAAACCGTACCACTGCCACCGGTTACTTGAGCACCTTGCGTCCAGGTTGAACCATCAATTCCAACCGCAGATAAACTAACCGTATCTTCACTGGTGCCTTTGACGGCTAAAGTTGGAGTCGCTTCAATTGTGGCATCTGGATCATCAAGACTTGAGAGATAAAATGCCGCCAATCCGTCAACACCACTAAACAATTGGCTTCCTGCGGCAGTTAAATCAACCAGTTCAATGCCGGTAATATAACCGCCTCCGTTAAATATGGCATCCTGGAATAACTCGCCTAGGTTTAGAAAAGCACCTTGTCCTTCAACTTTTAAGACATCGACTTGATCTGTGAATCCACCACCACCAAATATTAGCGCCCCTTGTGACATGCTCGCAAAGTCGCCGGTGCCATTGACGATGAAGGTGTCGCCTACTAACGAACTAAATTGCCTCGACCTAGAATGATACTAGAAAATGGCTAGAAATCGAATTTACGTTTTTTACCCGTGTAACGGCCATCTTCATCGTTGCGAGGTTTGTTTTCAACTTCATATTGCGAGCGCAGCTCTTTTAAAGCCTCTTCACAAGTCGCTCTTTTTTCATGATTGGGCTCTAATAGTTTATTAACAATCGCATTGCCACATCCACCTTGCGCAATCATGACAGCATACTCAGGCATTTTCCCATAAAGCATTTCATGTAATATGATCCCCATGGCCCAGCTATCGCTTTTTATATTTGGGCGACGACTAACCTGCGGAGGGTGCGGCATATGAGATAAGACATCTTTAGCAAATGATGGCTTTGAATTTTCGTGGAAATACTCATGCAATACTGCAATATCATCTAAATGAAAAGCAGATGTTTCAGGTGATTCATAGCCAATGCTACCGCCAGGTTCTTCACTATTAGCAAGGGTATGGGCAAGTCCGAAATCATTGACTTTCGCGCGCAAACTATTATCTTTTGCCCGATAAATTAAGATATTGATGGGTTTTAAATCCTGATGGACAATACCTTTAGAATTAAAAAAGGCAACCGCACTCAAAATTTGTAACATTAAAGTCCTTTTCTCTTCATCAGATGCGGGTATTTTACCTTCAATAACATCTTCTAATGTACCAATGGCAAGCTTAGAATAGAGTGCAATTTTTCTTCTGCGGTTATAAGAATGGCCTATATCCATTTTTGGAATATGGGGATGATCCAATCCATTCATTAAACGTGCTTCATTAACGGCGTCTTGAATTTTTGAATGAACCTTAGAGCAAGCCCATATAGCAGGAGTGGGTAAATCAATTCGGTAGCATTTTAATACGCGTTTAAATGAGCCTTCTCCTAGCAAGGCATTCTCTTCGTTTTTAGTACCATCTTTCATTCTGGTGTTGGTTTCAACGAACAGTCTTAATTTACCCTTTCTTGAACAGGTAATTTGCACATTAAATGGCAAAGCAAATTCATGTTTATCCAAGCGAATTGCTTGATTGGGATTTAAATATTTAACATTGTCTAAATTGTTAGCAATATACATTAACACACTTCGTGTTATTGATTGCAAATCAGCTGCATCAACGATGCCATTCATGAACAAAGGCACTTCTGTTACATTCACATTCGCTTCTAAGCGGTTCACAAATTGTTCAAATTGTGTGCCTTCACCTTGTGGGAAATTAAAATGGAGGAATTGTTGTGCTGGATTATCTTGTTTTGGATTTTCAGCAATACTCAGCAATCGCTTCTTATGAGGGTTCAGGTTGTTTTGTGAAGCGATATCTTTCGTTTTGTAATGTCTTGACGGTGTAATAAAAAATGACCACAGATTACTCAATGCAGCGCCCCAGCCTGATGAGCTCGTCTCTACTAAATTCTCTGCTAATTGCTCTGCACCGTTTAACATTTTGTAAATCGCCATCGTTGAAACACGCTGTAAAATAAGCGGATATTCAGCACTTAACAAGGCGCTTAAGATTAGTGGATCAATTAACCTGCCTAGTGGAATTATCATTTGCATGTAACTACACTGATAGCCCAGAATTCTCTGCTAAATTGTCTTATAAAGACCTATTACCATCTATGGGAGAATTTGATATGAGTAGCGATGGCGCACGTAAGAAAACCGTCACGTTTAACTTTGAGAGAAATACTGAACATAAAACCCTGTCGTTTTACCCTAAAGGGTCTAAAAAACCTGCCAAGGCGAGCAATCCAAATCTGCATTCTGTTCCTGTGGATCTTGAGGAAAAGGCGCTGGTAAAGGCGTATCTTGAAAATGAAGTTGAGCAATATCAAGGGTATGTTTTGATGCAATATATTAATAATCAAGACGGTAGTTACCAATTAAAATTTGCCGACCCTTTGACTAAAGAACGCTATTTACAGACCTTCACTCAAGAAGGTATCGATGACATTATCGCTGCTGCAAAAAAGCTTCATTCTACACCGTCAACCAAGCCAAATTAGTTTTGGTTCAATAATGGGGAACAATAGCTTTACTGATTTTACTTTCGGCAAATTGAATTAGTTGGTCCAATTTTTCCTGGTTAAAATGAAGAGAGTCCGCTAAAAGCGACTGTCCGATTGCTTTAACCAACTCTACATGGCCTGCCGTTGCGGCGACATCAATAGGCGTCAGTTCGATGTGGTTTTTTGCTAAGCAATCGAACATTTGATGAGTTTTTAAATTTCGATATTTAAATTCTGCTATCACTTGCCAAAGTGCGATATTATTGGTTACAGCAATATAATGGAGTGGGGTGTTGCCTTCACTATCTTTTATGCTCGTATAATCAATAAATGTACCGGTATAGAACGTTGCTATCTTTTCCAAGGCACGTTGCATGCCCGCGATATCATTGGTCATCACCAATGTTCGAAAATCTAAATCGACGCTTCTTTGATGATCACCTAAATTGAGTTTGCTTAACAACAATGCTGAACTGTTTATCAATACCGATTTGCTATTGAGCTCTTGAACAATATCATCAACATGCCCTGGTACACTAGAAAGCAGCAGTTTATAACTACTGGGTAAAGTACTTTCGCTCCCAACAAAATGAAATTGCTTGTGCGCCTGCATAGAATGATAGGCCATGGTGAACAGAGAGATCCCTCCTGCTAGTAAGCCTCCAATTATTCCACCGACTAAGGGAAAGAGTAAATTCCCTAACGCTTTTCCTGCTAATATTGTTCCTACCGCAGTGCTGGTTTTGCTGGTCACACCGAATGAATAGCGTGTTGTCACTTTTAATATACTCAGTAGCGCACCATTATTTGCAATATCTGATAAAACAGTTCCTTTACCAACGGTTTGTAGAGCATCACCATGCACCATGCCAAAATTACCTGCCTGTGAGATACCTTTATCAACCAATATTCTGCATAACTTGTTACTGCTGTCTTCCACGGCGGACACAACACCAATCGCATTCCAAACATCCACTCGCATATTGCGTATTGTATTTGGGTCGATGGTATCGACATAGGGAATTTTATCAATATGAAGCGCAGTGTAGGAAGTAGGAGCAAGATCTTTTGTGAACTGCGTGCTTTCTTGATTAATTTTCTTTGCAAAATCTTCTTCTGGCTCGAGCATTGCCAATTTACGTGCTATCGCTCTTTGTAATGAATGAAAAGAAAGTTGTGCATAAGCGGCCCCCAGACTATGACCGGTAAAGACAACATTTAAAGGCCTACCGATGGATTCAGCATAGTTATTCAATGTATTAATGATTTGAGGCAAAACTTGGCTTTCATGTTTACGGTAAGTCTCTTCTCCCGCTGATCTTTCGGTATCAGCAAGTAAGGTTTGCTTTGAGTGTGTTCCTGCCCAGCAAATATAGACGGTTTGTTCTGGGCTTTCAATTTGGCCTTCTTTATCATTTGTTGGGATCAAAATTTCGCCGATTAACCTTTGATCGATCTCTTTATCTACCACTCGAATAGGCACTCGATAATAACTTGAGCCTCGGTTGGTGATATGATCGTTAAGTTCTAAAATATTATGGTTTACGCCGTTGTTATCTTCATAAAGATAAGCATAATTGTGACCTAATTCCTCAGCTCTTTGATAGTAACTTAAAAATGTGTAGGCATGATCACAATAGGTATTTGCATGGTACAGGGACGCAAATATGGCCTTACCTTGCTGCATAGAAACCGACATTAAACGACGTAATAGCTGTTTAAGCGGCTCATCACCCAACTTTGCTTTGATTTCAGCCATTTTCTCAATATACTTTTGTTTATAGTATTCTTTATTGAGAAAATCTCTTTTCGCATCGTATTGAAACAGATAAATGCTATATAACAAAGCGCGAGTCAGTTCTGGCAAATGTGTTTGTAGCAGCGATTTGTCGTCTATTGGGAATAGTGCCGGGTCCAGCTGTTCAATATCGTGGATGAGTGCCGACGCTAATGAAGCGTGATTCGCGTTTTCAGTGTATCCCGATATCTTAAGCACCAACGGATCGGTCAGCACTTGCATGACACTTGGGATTTCATGGGTATTTGAGGCATTTGTTGGTGAACTGGTGGACATTATGTGCTTCCTTGCATCGCAATACGAATCACCACAGTTTGTATCATTGTAGTATTACCCTACCTGTTCTAAAAGAGGAAGCAAACATAGTGCTATCTTCATTCAGTTATCCTAATTGCTAGTTATCTTTTGTGAATACCATTCAATTATAGTATTTTAATAAAGTGGGGCATTAATTAAGGCACAACATGCACAATCCTGACAGTAGCTTCAAAGATAAAGTAGTATTAATCACTGGCGCATCCTCTGGTATCGGCGAAGCACTCGCTCACGCTTTTGCAGCTGAAGGTGCCGCTTTAGCTTTACTCGCAAGAAGAACCGAGCGTCTACAAGCACTGGTTAACCAGTGCGAAAAGAATCACTCAAAAGCACTTGCAATACATTGCGATGTAACACGAGATAGCGATATCGCCCAAGCGGTTGAGATGACTCATCAAAACTTAGGCAGCATCAATATAGTCGTGGCTAATGCGGGATTTGGTGTCATCGAAAATTTTGTGGATCTCACCTTGGCAGATTATCAACGTCAATTTGAAACCAATATTTATGGTGTGCTACGTACAATTTATGCCACCTTGGATGATTTAAAAAAAACCAAAGGACGTCTTGTGATTGTCGGCAGCGTACTGGGGCATATTAGTACACCACAATACACCGCCTACAGCATGAGCAAACATGCGATAACAGCTTTAGCGCAAACTCTTTATGCAGAGCTGGCCCCCTTTGGCATAAGCGTAACCTTAATTAGTCCCGGCTATATTGATACTGAGTTTCGTAACATTAATAAAAATGGCGTTTATCAAGAAAAGTCCCGCAAACCTTTACCTAATGGAGTACGCTTAAATGTTGAAAAAGCGGCGAAAATTATTTTAGAAGCGATCCGGTATCGAAAAAGAGAGCAATTGATCACGGCATTTGGGAAATTAGCTGTTTTTCTTGATCGATTATTCCCAAGCCTTTTACCTATGATATTTCGACATAAAGTATTACGCGATGCAAAGCAAAAAAAAGCATAACTGTCTTACACTTTAGTTAGTTCACTAATATCAATTGATAACCAATCGTCTGATTTTCATTACCGCTAATCTTTAAAGCGATTTTCACAATTGAATGTGTATCGGTTACGCGGTAATTTTTGCACGTCATTCATCAAACCCGAGGTCGTCATGCCCAAGCATTTACTAACAAATAACAACCACCCTACTCCTAATATACCCATTCAACAAAATCCTATTATAAAGCGCGCTCGCACCATGACGCATAACAGAACTTTTGTGCCAGTAGCACAGCCAATTCCACAAGCTCATGCATTTGTTCCAACAGCACAGCCTGTTCAACACACTCGCGCATTTGTTCCAGCAGCACAGCCTGTTTCACACACTCGCGCATTTGTTCCAGCAGCACAGCCTGTTATACACACTCGCGCATTTGTTCCAGCGGCTCCGATTACGCCTCTACATGCCTTAGTGACAAGCCGAGCGCCACAACTCACTGCTAGTGTGTTACCTGTCACTCCGGTTCAGCAGGTGAATGTGGCTGTGCCACAAAAGCATTTTCATCAGTTACGAAAATGATTGACAGGTAAATTGCGGTTACAACAATTCATTGCTTATATTGATTGTCGTAACCGTGATTCACATTAATTGACGGGTTGACCATTATAGTATTTTTTAACCATATCTCGTGCTTGTTTTATTTCACGCGTGCTCATAGATTGCTCTAAAGAACGTTTCGCTTTTGATGATTGGCCATAGCCTTGATCTTCACTAATAGCAAATAGAAAATAGGCTCTTTTATAATTCACCGGCACACCTCTACCAATCACATACATTTTCGCTAACTCATATCTTGCTCTTTGATGATTTTGGTTAGCCGCTTTCAAATACCATTTAGCAGCTTCATTATAATTTCCTTTTTGAAATTGAATCATCCCATAAGCGAATTGGGCACCCACATTACCTTGTCGTGCATCTTTTAAAATTCCTGGGTCATCCTCGCCTTCGCGATCTTCATTATATACATTCGAGTTGTGATGCTTCGCACCTTGATAACTCATATTTCGCGAATTAGCGCTAAAAGCTAACGGCGTGTAAATAATTAATAGTGCAATCAATAGATTTCTCATGATAAATGCCTTATTTGATAAACTAATCATAAGAGCCTGCCTCAAGCATATTAGTTCCACTTACCTGACCGCACCTGTACTAATTCTCAGTGGTGCGCTTGTTAGAATGTGATACCTCCAATGCTTCACTATACTTGCATTAATTGCACCAAGAGCACGAGATCTTCTTTGCACATCAACCTGGATAAAGCATTACCCATTTTTCTAGTGGCAATGGGGATTTTTATGATGACATGCTGGATTTTTTTTCAAAGCAGCGTCTATAGTGCTTTTCCTATTGTATTTAGAATGGTTTTTAATACGGCATTATGCTTCACGTTGGCGGGCGCTGCTTTACTTACACCAACGCATGCTAACGACCCGTTTTCCATGTTTGCCCCAGGAATTGTGAGAAAATTGCTTTGTGTGATGATTATTTTATTGCCCATTTCTATTTTAATTGAGCATATTTCACAAATCTCTCTTGGAATCGATGTGCTCTTATATCAAGTTCAATTTCAATCAACCGAACTTCACCCAGGGCGCATGTCCCCTCAAACAGCATTATGTTTTATCATGTGTGGTTTTACCATGCTCAGCTTACACCCATCAAACAACCATACGGGTGCGTATATCACTTTCATGATGATAGCCAGCGTTTTTATCATTGGCGTTATCGGGTTTGCTGGTGATCTGATTAATGCCAATTTAGTGTATAACTGGAAAAAATTTGGCCGCATGGCACCGCATACGGCGATTGGCTTTATTGTATTATCCACTGCGCTTGGTCGCGAATGGATTAAGCAAAACCATACCATTGAGAAGCTTTCGTCCGACAACGAAACTTCCGTGAATTTAATTGTCGCCTCAATATTTACTGTCATTTTTTTGCTAGGGATTTTATTCGGGGTGCGTTTAATCGATAGACTGTCCTACAATTCTCACATCAGCGCGCCAACAAAGTAAAAGTGCGTTTGCCATTTTAATCATTAAGAGTACAACACAAAGCCCCATTGTTGTGCTAATTTAAAAAGCTCGGATCGGCTATTAAACTTGAGTTTTTCTTTCGCACGACTAATATAATTAGCCACTGTCGGCAGAGCCACACCTAATTGCTCACAGGTTGCCGCCAAACTATTTCCTTTAAGAATGAGCTCACAGCAGGCACGTTCTCTATGCGAGAGCAAATCAAATGGCGAGTTCCAATTTAAATCATTGATAGGTTTGCTCAATTTCACTTGCTGCGAAAGGACTTCATCACCCTTCATGGATTCTGGCGTATAGACTAATTGCGTATTAGCAATAGTCACAAGATCTTTTGCCTGCTCAACAAAATATCTTTTGAATTTTCTTAGCAAATTCATTTCATTAATATAAAACTGAAGAATATCTGTATTTTCAGGTGACGTAGCAAAGGCGATTACTTCGGTTCTGTCTGGTTTATGTTCAAGATGCATAATACCATTTGCAATGCCCAGGCTGCTTGCAAATTCTTTTTTATCGTGGCTATCGATGTTATCCCACAAATGCCACCCTGAACGTAACCTGAATTCCCAAAAAGGAAATTGCTTTACATACCATGCTTCATAAAGCTTTTGATTGGTGTGAAGCGTAAACCCAGATTTATCAGGGTAGGTAACACTGTAGTTAAAGTAATGAATATTTGCCATTTTATGTAATGGAGATAATATCTCTTTCACTCTTTCTTGAGCTGAGTACGAAATGTGGTCTTCTGAAAATGGCAAATGCATAAATTACGTATTCCCCGCTATCAATACCTTTATTTGATGAGCTTGTTGCTTCTAGCTTTGCGAATGCTTTCGCTAGAATGCACTTTGAATTTATGCATGTTAATGACTTTATGTGAGTTTTACACGTCAGGAAAAATGCTATTTAGGCTAAAGCAGCCTAAATAGCCGACAAAGTGAGGGGTAGACAAGCAATCTATTGCTTATTGGTTATACTCTTTGAGCCGTACTCAAGCTATGATTAAAAGCTTCTAAATAAGTATTGCAGCCAGATGCTTCGAAAATATCCATGTGGCGGCCCATAATATTCATCAATTGTGAGTTGGTAAATGAAGGGGAGTTGCTTGCCGCAACCATTTCTTGTGCCATTGCCGTGAACTGATTAACACATATTCCAGGAATGCCTGCTGTATTCACAGAAATGCTAACGCCATCGATCGTTATGATGGTGCCACCAGCAACTTGAGTCGTCTCTTTTGCAGAAATAAGTTTCATAACTAACCCTTGTGATAAAGTAACATTTCCACACTGTCGTGTGAAATCAGCATTTTACAAGCAAACAAGCCAAGATCAAGCAAAATGGCATTTATGCTGACTATTTCAGTGTTTTTAACAGCGACACAGTTTGTGATGATTACAGTGACTCTGCACTTGTTTTAATGTTGATGACAACCTTCCCTTGCACTCCGCCATTTTGTACGCAATCTAATGCCGCTTTCGTTTCGGCTAATGGAAAAGCTTTAGTCATCGGCGCCTTGATCGCCTGATCGTTAATTAGATGCGCAATTTCTCGCAATTGTTCACCATTGGGTTTTACAATCATAAAGTGAACTTCAATATTTTTGGCTTTTGCTTTTTGGATAATTTCATCTTGTGACGTTCTTAGTAACGTAATCAGTTTTCCACCGGATTTTAATACATCGAGGGATCGTAATGCATTGTCGCCACCAATGGGGTCAAAAACCACATCCACGTCTTTAACCAATTCATCAAAGCGCTGTGATTTATAATCGATACATTGCTGCACACCTTGTGATTTGAGTAATTCTTCTGAAGCTTGAGAAGCATTAGCAATCACTTTAGCCCCTTTCCAAACCGCAAATTGCACGGCAAATTGCCCTACGGCACCAGCTGCTGCATGGATTAATATGGTTTGATTCGATTGAAGGTTTGCATACTCAAACAACCCTTGCCAAGCGGTTAATGAAACAAGGGGTGTCGCAGCCGCTTGCAAATGATTAATATTGGTTGGTTTATGGCAGATCTCAATTATCGGTGCGGTGGTATATTCCGCAAAAGTTCCAGCAGGTTGTGGGAAGCGAATTAACCCAAATACCGCATCCCCCTTTTTGAAAACCGTGTTAGTGCTGTTAACCTCGGTGATCACGCCTGAAAAATCCCACCCCAGCGCAAAAGGAAAACAATCTTTCATAAAGGATGAGAAATAGCCTTCGCGCACTTTATAGTCAATTGGGTTAACCCCAGCGGCATGTACCTCGACCAATACTTCGTCATTTTGTAAACGTGGAAGCTCAACTTGCTCTAGTTTAACAACATCGTTTGAGCCCCATGCATGAATTCTGATTGCTTTCATTTTAAAATCGGTTCCTTTTGCTATTTATTAAAATGGTTGTTTTCTTTTTGTAACGCTAGCGCTATTAGATAAACGTGTATTTAATCCCTTTAGGCCAACGATTACAGCCCATGTAGCGCAAAAGCTTGAATATCGTTGCCTTTTTGGCTACACTCGTAGCTTAAAAGGCAACAAGAGGCGCCGCTATGTCAGTTTCTACCTTACTATTTCCAGAATATCGCCAACGCGTGCTCAGCTTAATGTTACTGCGTCCAGAGGCCCGCTATCATGTTCGTGAGATAGCTCGTCTTACAAACACTTCAGCTGGAACACTTAACCGTGAACTCACTAAACTTGCCAATGAAAAAGTGTTGATAAGAGAGGTTAGTGGTAATCAAGTATATTATCAAGCCAATCGCGCTTTACCTATATTTGAAGAACTTGCGAGCATTTTACGTAAAACATCGGGCGTGGTAGATGTATTGGCAAATGCCCTTGCGCCATTTGCAAATAAGATTGAAGCTGCTTTTATCTTCGGCTCTGTAGGTCGTGGAACAGAAAATGTAGAGAGTGATATTGACGTATTAATTATTGGCGAGATAAGTTTCGCTGAAGCAGTACAAGCACTATATGCTGCGCAAGATATTGTAAGGCGCGAAATCAACCCGAAGGTTTATCAGTTGCAAGAGTGGAAAATATTAATCGACAAGAAGGATGCATTTGTTCTAGAAATCTTGAACAATCCAAGCCTAAATATTATAGGAAACATCAATGACATTAAGTAACTTAGTTGGTAAAAGTCTTGAGAAAATATCACCTAATAAAGAAACCATCAAACGACTCATTTCTGCGGCACAAAGAAATGTTACAGATTCTAAAGTGGCTGAAGTCAGTGCTGAGAATCGATTTGATGCCGCTTATAAAGCAATAATGCAAATAGCTAATGCTGTTTTGCAAGTACATGGTTACCGAACACTAACCAGCAAGCCTGGTCATCATCAAACCATGCTCCAATTGTTACCCCAAACTTTAGGAATTGATCAACCTACAGTCATTTTGTTGGATACGATGCGTAAGCAACGGAATGTTGCTGATTACTCTGGCGACATTGTGCCAGAAAGCGCAGTAAAAGAGTGTATTCATCAAGCTGAAATATTATTGAAGCACTTTAGGGCATGGGTAGCGCAGAACCACCCTAATTTAATCTAAGCGCGTTATTTGCGATAAGCCCTAATTGGCTCTAGATTGACTCTTTGGCCTATTCTGGAGATAATCCAGTCCGTTGCGCCCGTAGCTCAGTTGGATAGAGTATCTGGCTTCGAACCAGAGTGTCGGGAGTTCGAGTCTCTCCGGGCGCGCCATTAAAAAATAACCACCCTCTGGGTGGTTTTTTTTTAATGGCATTCTGGAATTGATTCGAACTCCCGACTTACAAACAGCAGTTCGACAAAACGGCAGGAAAGCCGTTTTGGACGCGCTTCAGCGCGGGCGAAGCCCGAGGGCCATGGATGGCCCGAGTCAATCTCGACGGGCGCGCCATTAGCGATTCTTAATCGCGAAGCGATTTAGAACCGCTTATGCCCTGCGAAGCTCACGAAGTGAGCGAAGAAGGGCTGCCTGAAGCTACCCAGCACAACCTATCAAATCAGCTAACTTTCAACCCCTACTTTATCGACTTCATATCAATCACAAACCGGTACTTCACATCCCCTTTGATCGTACGTTCATAAGCCTCATTGACCTTGGCCATGGGGATCAATTCCACATCTGACACAATATTATGCGCAGAACAAAAATCGAGCATTTCTTGTGTTTCTGGCAGACCACCAATTAAGGAACCGGCAATCGCTCGACGCTTGAACACTAAATTAAAGGTTTGAATGCTGGGATCTTTATTCGGCACACCTAATAGGACCATGGTGCCATCACGTTTTAATAATTGCAGGTAAGGCCCTAAATCAATCGGTGCGGAAATGGTATTGAGAATTAAGTCAAAACGATCAGCTTGTGCCAGCATTTCATTGGGATTTTTTGAGATTACGACTTCTTTGGCACCTAAGCGCAATGCATCTTCAGCCTTTTCAGGTGAGGTCGTAAACATAACCACATGTGCACCCATCGCGCTTGCTAATTTAACGCCCATGTGACCAAGTCCACCTAAACCCATCACGCCAACACGAGAACCAGCCCCCACTTTCCAATGACGCAAAGGTGAATAGGTTGTTATGCCAGCACAGAGTAACGGCGCAACCGCTTCTAAAGACAAATTGTTCGGGATCTTTAATACAAAAGCTTCATCGACCACAATGTTGTTCGAGTAGCCACCCATCGTTATTGTTTTGCCATCTTTCTCCACACCATTATAAGTGCCAACAAATCCCCCTTCACAGTATTGCTCTAAACCTTCTTTGCAGCTTGAACAAGTACGACATGAATTAACTAAACACCCAACACCTGCGATATCGCCAACCTTGAATTTTTTAACATTAGCACCAACCTTTGTAACTCTACCAACGATTTCATGACCTGGCACCATTGGGTATTGCGAATTGCCCCATTCATTTCGTGCTTGGTGAATATCTGAATGACAAATGCCACAGTAGTCAATGTCGATTAATACATCATTGGGTCCTACTTCACGACGTTCAAATTGAAATGGCCCCAGTGGGCTCGTTGCATTTAATGCCGCATATCCACTTGATTGAATCATACCGAACTCCTAAAACAGCTGTTAACTGCAACAGTCTGTTATATACTAGAACTTGAAAACTAACCCTAACAGCATAAATCAAATTCTCTCATTTATGTTGTTGGTGTATTTAAACATAACAAATTCTATGTAAATGCATACATTTTGCCGATAAGCCTATTGAATAGGCGGAATCCATGAATAAACAGCACGACCCATTAAAATATTTTATTGTATCTATATTGATTGCATCATCGACGTGTTTGCTACTGCTTCTTTTTAACATCCATACCAACACGCACTCCTATATTCACACGCTCATTTTTGCAACTGCAATGACCATGATTATCGATTCATTTCAAAGAAAGAAAATATTTCATATCATTACCTATTTTATTATTTTTGTTATCTACAATCCCTTTACAAATCCGTTAATCAGCCACGACATATGGAAAGCCATTCATGTGATGGTTTTAATTTTTCTTCTGAAAAATATCTTGGAAATCTGTTATTCAGATAAAGTAAAGGAAACCAGTCGAATTGCTGCAAAGCTCAATGAATATATGCGTGATTTAGAAAAGCAAATTTCACATCTTACTTTTCACGAAACGGCGATGGTAATCAATCGAGAATACCCTAAAGAATACCGCTTAATCGATAATCGGATCTCGTGGCAGGACAAGGACTTACCTGACTTTGAGTTTTATGTTTTATCAAGCTATTTCTCTCAAGGCCATCGGAATAAGGGGGGAGTCAGTGCGGCAGGTAAAAATGAATTTGATAATATTGAGATCCATCTCAATTTTAACTTAACACATCATGTCAAATATGCTGTGCGCGAAGAAGTTGGCCCGTCTAGAACATCCCTGTTCGGAAAACAACTTAAATACATGTTGATCAAAAAATACGAATACGTCGATATGGCCAAAGTGATTGGCAATTAACCTACAATTTATTTTTGCGCTTCCATACATCTAGAATTTTAGCTGATTCAGTTGCAACTGGGGCATCGTCTTCAATTTGAATGGGTGTTCTCAGTTTGTTAGCATGTGCTTTTGCAAAAATATCTGCGATCTCATATCGATAAGGTGAATAATCACATTTACCCTTTTCAGATATGGGCATGACGCCTTTCCCTATAATCTCGTTTGTCCAATAACAAACAGCAACACCACAATCATCTAAATTGTGCTGTTTAGGAACGCTAATGTAACGTGTCGAATTCACTAGGGAGTCAATAGGTCTATCAGGGTACAACGCTGCCAACATTTCTTTAGCTTTATTAACAAGTGTAGCGTCTTTATAACCTAAAGAATCAAGATACGAAATGTTGTAGGTATTGTTTTCGCATTTATCGATAAGCACCACATGCCAATGTTTATCCTTACACATCGGCCAAACAACTCTATTGGCCGCTCTAATCGCTTGGGCTTCTGCTTTGTAAGAAGTTGTTTTTTCTAGCCTTTTACAATAATCGTGAACTTGACTCTTTTGACTATCTAACGCGTAGACACCTGGATTTTGAGATACTAACAATTCCAAAAAATAATTAATTTCGTTATTTCTAAGCCAGCCACCACGTAATAATGTATCACTTTCAATATCTGGAATGAGGGTGATTAATTTCTTTAATTCAGATTTTTTATCTTTGCTTTTATATTTTTCATAAGCTTTTGATTGAATTTTAAAAGGCAAATCTTTGTTGCCTGTTTTAACCAAGCTTGCTTCGGATGCTTCATTTTCTTTAATATCAAGACTTCTGAAATATTGAAAAGTTAACGCGTTATTTTTCATTTCTATCTCTTTAGCAAGTTGCTTTTCAGCTGGTGACTGATTCGTAACTTCATCGTCATCGCCTGTTAAATCGAGTTGTTTAATTTTAACTACATCAACTGTTATTTGAGGGGCAGCTTGACTAACAGCAGGTTTAACTGTGGTTGAAATAGGGGTTGGCGCTCTTGAAACGCTGGCGGGTTCGCCAAAAAGTACTCTATAGCCTTCTTTAGCAATCTCCCACAGATCCCCAAAAAAAGTATTTTTATTACTACTCTCTGCTTGCATAACACAACGCTCTTTTAAATAAGAAGGCTGACATTCTAACTATTTAGATCCAGGTTGTATAGCTTTATAGATTAAGTTGGGAAATTACACGGTTTACACAATGCGCGTGACTGCCGATAGGATATTACTGGCTCCTTAAATTGATGCACAAGATCAAACATGAGTAATTCATCGTATATCATAGGGTTTATTTGCCTATTGGTGACAGGACTCACAATCGCTATTGTTTTGTTTAATATGAAAGCGAAAGGTGCAAATACAACCGCTACCAAAATAATGCCATGGGCTTTAGTTATAATATTTTTCATGGCCTTTGAACTCTTCATGCATTTTCTTAGCAGTAAGTCTGAAACCAAAGCTATCGAGCACAAATCTGCCTCTTTGGTACAAAATCAACCAGCAAAACTTTCCAACAAGCAAGCAAATGATAATAGCCATAATGAAGAAAACAACGTTAACCAAACAAACAATAACGAAAACACCCCCGAACCTGAACAGAATACAACAGAGCAAAAACCCGCTTTTGAAAAGCCCCTCGCATTCAAGGGCAGTCGCAATCTAACTTATAATAATCTTGATTATGAATTATTAGCGCCCACTGATATTGACTCGACCGTTGAAGAAATCAAAGGTTATGAAAGCCTCAAACAAGAACTCCTGCCATTCCTTGAATTACTAGCTAATTATCAACAGAATCTAAAACACAATGCCATTATACCGCACGGGCTCATTCTAGTTGGACAAAACAAAGAGGATATGAGCCAACTTGCCTTAGCGATTGGTAAGTCATGGGCAGAAAATATCGTGGTAGTGGATGCGTTGGATGTAGGCGTAAATAACAAGGGGCGCTTACAGATCCGTGAACTTTATCATGACACTTTTCGCATTGCCCCCTTAGTGGTCATTATAAAAAATATTGAATCTATGTTACCGGCCACGCCTCCCAGCATTGAGTATCTTGAGAGCATGCAACGATTTTATAAGTGGTTTGAAGATTTAAATGAGAATAATCAACCAGTACTCATTATTGGCATTACCGATAATTTATACAAAATGGCACCGAATGCTTTCAAATTAGGAAGATTCGATTTATCCATTCCTGTTGAAGACCCTAATAGCAAAGAACGCTTAGAAATTCTAAATGATCTCTTTGAGAAACATAAAATCAAGAAACGCAATATTGACGAACTCGTAAAAGGCACTGAAGGATTCTCAAGGAAGGACTTATACAGCATTATCAATCAAAGCTTATTAGATGCCAGCAGTAATAACTACGTGGTCAGTGAAGACAATCTATCTGCTGCATTAGCCAAGGTTGTTAAGAATAAAGAAAACTTTGATAAATATGAGAAAGTTTCTGAGCTGGGCAATGGTTTTCAACTTATTACGCCCGATGAAATCACCGCCCGCTATAGCGACTTAGCGGGGCTTCAGGACGTTAAAGACGAATTGATTGATGCGCTTGATGGGCTCAAAAACCCTGAAAAATATTCAAAAATTGGCGCAATGCCCCCTCGCGGCATTTTATTGTATGGGCCACCAGGAACGGGTAAAACGATGATGGCCAGAGCATTAGCGGGTGAAAGCCAAGTAAACTTTATTAATGTCAGTGGCTCTGAATTTGTTGAAGAATGGGTTGGAACCGGCGCTATGCGTGTTAAAAACCTTTTCAATATGGCAAGACGAAATGCGCCTTGCATTATTTTTATCGATGAATTCGATGCACTTGCCACTAAGCGCATGGCTGACACTGGCGGCGGCGGCAACAATGAACGTGGCCAAACAGTTAATCAATTACTCGTTGAAATGGACAATCTAGACAAATCACGAAATTCCAATGTTTTTGTCATTGGTGCAACCAACAATATCAGCACCATCGATAAAGCCGTTTTGCGCCCAGGGCGATTTGATCGAAAAATCTTTTTCCGCTTGCCTAATGAAACCGAGCGCAAAGCAATTATAAGCCATTTACTTGCAAGCAAGAAAATTAAGGCTAGCTTTGATGCTGCAACCTTGGCGAGTGAAACAAGAGGATATTCGCCTGCTGAGCTTAATAATTTGATTAATCAAGCTGCTTTAAACGCAGCAAAACAAGGAAATCAAGAAATCACTAAAGAGAACATTGCAAAGGTTCGTGACAAAGTTGCTGAAGAAACCATGTCGATTGCAAAGCAAGATATTGATTTAGATCTTGAAATCTTTCGCCCCAACCAAATCACCTCGAGCTTCAAATCAATTGCTGGATTAGAAGATATTAAAAAGGATCTTTCTCAAATGATTACCTTTTTAAAAAATCCTGAAAAAGCAGAGCATGCTGGTCTCAATTTACCCAAGGGGTGGATTTTTCATGGACCACCTGGCACAGGTAAAACGTCTTTAGCGCGAGCAGTTGCTGGCGAAAGTGGTGTTACTTTCATTTCAACTTCTGGCTCAGCATTTGTTCAACAATGGGTGGGCCTGGGGGCCACACGTGTTAGGGAACTTTTTGAAGTAGCTAGACAATATGCCCCTTGTATCATTTTTATCGATGAAATTGATGCAGTAGCTGCCAAGCGTACCGGAGACGCTAGCAATTCTGAATATGCCCAAACCACAAATCAGCTACTTGCGGAACTTGATAATGTCAATAAAGACCGCAACGCCGGGATTGTCGTCATTGGCGCTACCAACCGTCTGGATAAGCTTGATGACGCTATTATCAGGCCAGGACGACTTGGTAAAAACGTCTATGTTAGATTGCCTAACCTTGTAGAACGTGAAGCCATTTTCAAAATCTACCTTGCTAAAATCAAAGCAGGCAGCGATGTGGATGTTAAAAAACTGGCCAGTACCACTGGCGGATTTTCAGGCGCTGACATTGAGAACCTAGTCAGTGAAGCCGCGATTATTGCTTATAGTAACAATAAACCAAAAGTCTCGATGAGCGATTTTGAAAATGCCAAAGATATTATTCTTTTAGGGAGAGAATCCTCTTCCAATGTTTTACCTGATGAACGTAAAAATACTGCTTACCATGAAGCGGGGCATGCCTTAGTGGGCATTTTATCTAGTAACTACCCATTTAGATTCTATAAAATTACGATTGGGGTACGTGATGAAACGCTGGGGGTAACATTCTTTGAAGAGAATATCGAACGTTTTGAATATAGCCGTGAAGCCTATATTGATATCCTAGCCATGAAACTAGCAGGAAAAATTGCAGAAGAATTGCTCGTAGGGAAAAATAAAGTCACGAGTGGCCCCTCTAATGATTTAAAACAGGCTACTCAACTTGCGCAGGATATGGTCAAAAAATTTGGCATGGGCAAAGCTGACGGCGATTATGTTGCTTATGAATATCTGGATTCAGTTCCTGATGATACTGTTAACAACCAAATTGAAGCTTTGATTAATGAGGCTGCCTTGCGCGCAACTAAAATTCTGACTGAACATCGCGATAAGCTGGATGCCTTAGCGAAGGCATTAATTGAAAAAGAAACACTTTCGCATGATGAAGTGATGAAAATAATTAATCTACCAAAAGCTAATGCGCCCTAACAACTTTAGGGTTAACAAGTTTAACAAAATCTTGGTATTGTATTTTTATCACTTCGGTATGCGTGCCCGCATTGAAAGCAATTTCTCTATTATTCGCCAAGCTCTTTTCAACGTATACGTCAATATTATACAAATTACCAAAAGGTGGCATCGCACCCAATTCGCAATCTATAAATAAATGATTAAATTCAGACTCCGCAGCAAGTGTAACATTATTTTCTTGCAAGTCCTTTTTCAACTTATCAAAATCTAAAGTGTATCTTGCTGGCAGTACCACCATGGCTATTTTCTGCCCTACATGAATCATGACTGATTTGGCAAGTTGGTGTTCGGGAATATGACAAAGATGCGATATTTCCCGAGCACTATATGCCAATGGATGCGCAATTGACGTGTAGTTGACCTGATTTTGGCTGAGATACTCTCGTAATTTCTGGGATGACATAGTAGAAACCCTCAAAGTTCTAACCACTACTTATATTATAATCCCAATATTTAAAGCGACTAAAGTGTAGTTACAAAATGTGTATTATTTGTTCCTCATGCGGCAGCACCACTGGCAATAGTGACTGTATTAGCGGTGTTGCTGGCAAGAGGGATTCTTGATGAAATTCAGTATCATTCCAACTAAGCACATCCTTAGATTCTATCAAGGTGGGGCTTAAAGCTTCGGATGTTTTATAGCCATTTTCATTTAGAAACTTTTTTATCTCTGGTGTTAAATCTTGAAGATGCTCATGCAAATAGCTGTTGAAGGCAATTTTATGCGCATTTTCTGATAATACCTCTAAAATGAGGTTTGATCGCTCAGTCTGCGCAGGTGATTCTAAATGATTATGATAGGTAATCAGTATATCTCCTAAGGCGGCCTCATCAAGAAAGGGATCTTCAAGATAAGCTTTTAGCACATAGGTTAAATGGAATTCATTATATTCTTCAAACCATTTCTCTGTTATCGAAAGCGCCAGCTCCGGCGTTGAAACTAACTTTGATAGTTCAATATAGAGTAATGCTTTCTGTGCTATTTGCTGACTATACCACGCACAATTACCATATACCTGATCGGGCATTGAAAAAGAATAGATATCACTTCTTTCTAAATCTAAGTCATAGAATTTTTTGAATTCCAGCTCAAGTTGCTCTTGGTTATTGATAATGGAATAAATCACGTCTGGCGTTAAATCAAACTGCATGTGGTAGGCATTCAAACCCGAAGCAAAGCCTTCGAATCGTTCGCCCGAATTAGCAACCATAAATAAATTAAGTTCTTTATTTAAAATAATTTCGATGGCATGACCATCCCACCCACATGGCAGTATAATCGTTCTACCAGATTCATAATGTGCAAAAAGCGTCTCACTGGTTTCAATAAGTCCTGCTTTAACCGCCGAATTAATTCCTTGTGAAAAAATGCTTTCTACCGTCTTAAAAACTTGCTGCTTTGCATGAAGGTAGCTATCAAAGCTTTGCAAAATCCGCTCGTTGAGTGTTTTTTGATTTTTTAACGACTGATAAACCACCTGGTCAATTGCTGTATTCTGCGCTTTTACAAATGCACCTAAGGTTTGAGCAGCAATTTCTACCGCAAACAAGGCGTAATAGCCATTTGCACTCAATTTTACCTTGTTTGGACCAATTTTGTAGGTATAGGTTTCATCAGAAGGAAAGGCATGTAGCAAATTCTTTGCAAGTACATAGCTCTCTGCTAGAAATGTTTTATCCGCTGAGGTTAAGTGATTGATTGTTTTCATGATGCGTTCATAATATTTCGCATCGTTAATTTCGCTTGCAAATACTTTATAGAGAATTAATATTGGCTTAACTTCAGATTCAGAATATACCCATAGCGCATTCTTATTTTGAGACACAATTTCCATTTTTTGAAGCGCCAAATCGAAAGCTTTATAATTTTTTTTGTCGCCGCTATCCATTGCATCTTCAAATAAGCCCATCACTAAAAAGTCCCAGTGATCCGGCTGCGCACCTTTGTTTAATAAATAGGTTATGATTTCTGTGTTGGGTGCATATTGGGCAGCTAAATCAAGCGGTGTGAAAGTATAGTCTGTTAGCTTTTGTGTCTTCGCATTGATCTCAGCGCCATTGTTTATCAAAAATTCAGCGACTGCTTTATGGCCATACATCGCAGCCATATGTAAGGGAGTAGCTGAAAACAGGTCTTTAGCATTCACATTGCTTCCTGATAGGACAAGCTGCTTAACCGCGGCCAAATCCCCCGAACGAGCAGCATGATGCAACGCTAAGGAAGATTGGGGAGAATGAAAATTTTTGGCTTGCTCCGATGTCAATGTTGCGAAACTTGACTTCAATTCTGTCACAATCGCGCTAGCATCTGGGGCAACAATACCAGCAATCGCTAATGATGCTTGGATACTGAGAATAGCATTTTTAGTCTGTTTTGAATCAAAGACATTGATCCCTTGCTTTGCAAGCATTGCGCGAAGCAAGTCTATTTCACAGAGCGCTAGGTGTAATTTCCTTGTCACATAACCCTTCTAATCATTTGCAATGGCAGACCATATGGCCTGCCCAGTTGTATGTAGAATTAAGACATAATCCAGTTATAAGAAGCGACTAAAAAGCTAGCAGCACCTTTACAAGCTAAACCACCCACTACTGCACCACCACCCGCAACAAGTACCGCACCAGCACCGCCTGCTAAACCACCACCCAATGCTGTATAGCCGAGATAGCCACCACCAATTGCGCCTGCCGTCATTCCGGTGATAACTGAACCGTAACGAAAACCATCTTGATCAACAACGCTCATTAATAGCATAAAAGTTTGTGCCGCTGCGACCGGATCGATAATCATCACATCATGATGATCTGCGCCACTCACTAGAGAAGATTCGTTGATAGTTAATTGTCTCATTACTACACCTCATTGTGAAAACATCAAGACTCAAAAAATTAGTTTTGTACTCAAAACTGCCCTTGAAGGCAAAGCCATTCTACATGGAGATTAAATTGTCAGGAATCCTATTTGATAAGTTCGCCACCAAACATTATAATGCTTTCATCAAAATCCCTATAAATGCCAGTAAAAACAATTGTGGTTAGATGACTTTATTGTTACCATTCAGCCGCAGTTCCGCAAAGCCATCCATGTGTTAGTCAAAAAGCTTTGCATTTGACTTTTCATGTAGTGTCATTAATGAGGTTGACTATGAAATATTACGCTATCGATCATCCTGTTTCACTTTCTAAAATTGAAGATGTTGCTACCTTACGCAGCGCAATCCATTTAAATGAACCTGTTCCTTTATTCAAAAGCCTTGAAGATGCTGTGACATTTACCAAAGAAAACGCTGATGAAGGGAAAGATCAAGTCTATCCAATTTTTGAAGTGAGCTTTTCTGGCATTAAAGGCCGTCAATCAACAGACTTTGGAACTGTTCAAGGCTTTATTGCAACGCCAAATGAAACCAAGCAATTTAAACTAGAGAGAATTCTGCTCGATCATCTTGACCCTAAATTCAACAATGTCGACTTAACCGTAGTAGAAGCAACAAAAGAAGCTGGCAACTCATCGGATAAAGCCATTGTAATATCAGATGACAAAAAGCAAGAAATTCCAGCAATATCAGATGACAAAAAAGAAGAAGCTGCAGTAAAAGCAGATGACAAAAAAGAAGAAGCTGCAGTAAAAGCGGATGACAAAAAAGAAGAAGCCGCAGTAAAAGCAGATGACAAAAAAGAAGAAAAGGCTGAAGATACAGAAGATGCTTCATATTCAACTGCTATGACTTTCGCTGTAAGCACCACCCTAGGTACCGTCGGTTTCTGGCTCGCTAACCTATACCCACATGCAATCGCTCAATTAGCGAACGTAGGTCTTGCACTTCCCGCTGCCTCACTTGCTGTGCAAATTGCATTACCCATTGCTTTTGGCTTAGCGTTTGCAAGCATGGTTGGCGTTATTTCATACGGCTTCAATCGTTTATTTAATAACTCAACGGCTACCGATGCACGCACAGAAGACCAAAAGTATCATGACGAATTGAAAGCAACAGAAGAAAAAATCAAAACGACTTCTGAAAAGTTCACATCAGATAAAGACAAAGATTTCTTAAGCGAATTTGCTAAAGTGATGGATCTTGAGCATACCGCTGAAAGAACTTTTGAAACCAATGGCGACTTAACCAAAAAACAGCCAGAAGCTACTGACAAACTCATCGTGCTTCAATATGAAGCGGCTAAATTAGCTGACGTTGCTGCACTAGAAGGTGATGCTCGTATTGCAAAAGAAGCGCAAGCTTTAGAAGCCGCAAAAGTGGATGCAGCAAAGAAATTCGCTATTAACTAAGCGGATATCTTTCTCATCTCTTACGATCAAACCCGCTGAGCGCATGCACAGCGGGTTTAAATAAAGCGTATATTCTCAATAAAAATCTGAATCTTTTCACAGCAAAACCCCCAAGAACCTGGCAAAGCTGCCGAAATCATCTTTAGGAAAAAGATTTCAAGGATGACGGACTTAAGCTTAAGCAAGTTAACAGGAGTTTTGTATGAGAAAGTTAATTGTTGGCCTCGCAGTTGCGTTGGCAGCGGTGACCTCCATCAGTGTTGCCCAAGCAGCATGCTGTGAGATTGGCGCTCCCAAGTATCGTTGGAATAAATGTATGCCTGATGCCAGCCAGTGCCG
>CAZCXZ010000007.1:28249-49779 GCA_964502705.1 Uncultured Candidatus Berkiella sp.
AATGGGTATTTTTTCACGCGCTGTGGCAAATGCAACCACCCTGATTATCAGTACAGTCGGGTTATGTTACCAAAAGAATGTCCTTATGGTTTATGCCATAAAAAAGCGCACTATCGTGGTTTCTATCGCGTTTATAACCATGAAGGCCTTTCCTACGAACTATATACTCGCTAAATCAAAATACCCCGCTCTGATTGAGCATTACAGAGTGGGGAGTTTTGAGATTTTTAAATATTCAGCTGTTTAAATCAATAGCATAAAAAAAGCCCGTTTAATTTCTAAACGAGCCTTTTTATCAAAACAGATTAATGAACAGAAATTTCACCGGTTTCGGCATTCACTTTAAGCTTAGTTTCTTTACCTTCCTTGTTGAAAGCTTTTACTTCATATTCTTTGCCTTCTGCATCAATTTTAGATATATTCTTATACCCTGCATCTTCAACTTTCTTGGCAACATCTAATGCTGTAAGCCAAACCAATCCTTCTTTCGGCTTTTCAATTTCACCAGTTTTTGCGTTCATTTTTAGCTTCATTTCCTTGCCGACTGCATTAAGAATTTTAGCTTCATATACGCCATCATCAAATTCGATTTTCTTAACCACGTCAAACCCTTTGGTTTGTAATCCATTAAGAACTTTTGACATTGGCATCATGTCTTTGGTTGGTTCATCTTTTGCCATTACAACTGGGGCGCTTAACATGGCTGCTCCCATGCAAACAGCTAATAGGGTTGATTTGATCATAACTTACTCTCCAAATTATCAGTCACACTAAATACGAGGTACTTGATAGCTATAGACTTAATTTCATAAAAAGCCAAATCACCGCTCTACTCTTTTGTTGCAGTTACCTTGATTTGGCTGTGAAATTAGCGTAATTTTGCGACTTTTGCTGTTAGAGGTTATGCATGATTGGTACGCCATTACATTTTACTGAGAAGGATTTCTCTTTACATCAGAGTATGTGCACACTTTTAACTCAGCGTTTTGGCCACTATGAAGTTGCTGATACCAAACCGATAGAAACCCTTGCAAGCGTCATAAAGGAATTAAATCGTAACCTAATTGACGTGCTAGGCGTTGCGGACCAAGCATCTAAACTCGCTGTATTGACTGAATTGGCAGCCTCCATGGCAAGCTTAACGATTACCGCCACAAAATCGAAAGTGCACAGGAAACGCCAAGCAAGTAATAAAACCATTACGGCGCCACAACTTCTAACCGTCGAAGCAAAAGAAAAAATCGCTCAGGATTTTTATCAAGAATTGCGCACAAAACTTAATCATTGCCACACCCAATGCGCCACTATTTTTTCGACTTTGCATCGCTATAAAGATCAGGCTTTAGCAGTCGGCACCAATGACTTTCATCAAGCATGCAGCTACTTCAATTTACTTGGCAATATCCTTTCTTATAATTTGGCAGTCAATCTAACGCATCCTACCTATGCAGAACCTAACCCTCAGAAGATCAACAGTATATTAGCTGCAATTAATAACTGGAGCATACTACTAGAAAGTTACCATTTAAATTACGGCGAAAATGCGACTTATGAAGCATTAAGAACGTTATTCGTTCAAAGATTAAATAGTTTCAAAGCTCAACTATGCCAAGCGCCCGAATTTATGTCGATATGGCCGCAAGAAATGTTACTTCAATTCTCACCTGAAGAGCTGGAGTATCACGTAAAGAAAAAGAATGAGCGCGCTAAAGCATTAGGCCTGCCTTATAATGGCCTTGTGGTTAAAGGGCCAGCCAATACGGTGTATATGGCCTCAAGCAAGCGTGAAGTACAATTTTTTGAAACACTGCAAAAGGTTTGCATTAATGCAGAACCTTTTGGCACGCGATCACAAGTCTTATTTTATTATAATGATGCATATGGGAATGTTGATGTATTTGATATTCAATACAATGTCGCGCATGGCATGCTAGAAATCATCAATATCCACCCAGGCAACAGCTGCGCACAACATGATTTTCTGGTGCGACTAACCCAAGGATTGTCGCATTCTAACATTTCTCATCGAATACTCGCTTGCCAAGCTGAGCTGGGGCCTATGCAACAAAATCCTGCACTTTATGCATTACGACTTAGCAGTTTACTTTCAAAGCACACTTTTGCGGAGCTTGCGGCTACCTGTACGCCTATGCCTGCTTTTTATGATAACGCCCACAAAAGTGCTATACAACTACTTCCTATTGCCGGTGTAAGCTGGTTCCCGGTTAATGTATTAGGTGATAAAGCTGTTTTATTGAATACGGATTTTGCCAAAGCCAAAACTTTATTAGCCGATAAGTTTACAAAATATGAGAAGAACTATGGGCTAACCCCCGCTGATCCACGCGATCCCGAAATGCTTTTCACCTATGCGGATGATTACCGTCAACGCTTAGCATTTAAATATCTACAAGAGCAAGATTTTCATGGACTCTCTGTCGATGGGCTTAAAGCAAAATTAAATGCTGATAATAATGGGCAAATGGTGCGCAGGGCTGCTGCAGGTCATTCCACCTCTCGTGAATTTCGATTTATAGTAGAAACCTTTAAAGGTAATCCTGACAACGAAGCATGTCTGCATTTACCTGCAAAACCAAAGGAATACACCCCTTTGCAATGGGCTTTAAAGGAACGAAAAGCGTCTCGGGCTGCTTTATTGTTAACAAGCATTAGATTTGATGAGAAAGAATTGTCAGAGAAAAATAAAGATGGCAAAAATGCTTTTGATTACTTTAACGGCTCAAAAGAGCCTAAAATTAAACAAAATCCAGTTCTACAGCGGTTTTTGAAGCGTTAAGTTGACTATCGCTTGAACAGCAACAAAGTGCAAGAGAAAGCAATGCTCAAACCCAGTTTCTTTGAGACGAAGCGGCTAGCTCAGCTGTAAAACCCGATCAAAGGAAATGGGGCAGAGTCATTCTCAAACTAATTTGTTTTTAGACGAGGCATCGAGCCCTCGAACAGCAGGAGTGTATTCTTCATACATGACTGCTGTGAAAGGGCGAAGATAACAAAGTATAAAAGCAAATTAGGAAGAGAATTTTATTTGACGATTTTGGCCATGAACAGTCCGGCAAAATACCAGGCGATGACCACATCAGCGATGTTCACGAGCGTTGCGGTTGTTGGGAATCCCCACCAATTCCAATTGGATAATTGAACTAATACCGCACCACATGTGACAACAAAGGTGACAAACCACGCTCGACCAATCAAAGAAGTGGCTTTGCTAAGGCCTAACAAGAACGCGGCAATTAAGGCAACCACCAGGTTAATACCAAACTGAATACCTAAAGCGGTTTTCATATCCCATTTGGTACCATCAGGTTTTACCACTAAATAAGCGAAAGGTCCTTGTTTGGCTTTTTCTTGCCATTCCTTTTTCTTTTGCTCATCTTTGGCATCTTTCGGATCGCAATAGGGGATCATATACAAGCCGTCACCAGATGATTGCGTCTTTAAAGCTTCTGAAATCACTTTGCCATCATCTTTAAACGCTTTCATATCCCAGTTGTGCCAAGGGAACACCATCCAAGAAACAGCAGTCCAAACAAAAACCACTACGGCACCCACAATTGCTGCAATAATTGTTCTCATAACGAAGCTCCTTTTCAGATGAGATTAATTTTTAGCACGTGCACTTAAATATAAATCAAAAAAGTTCAATGCAATCGTTGAAGCATGTTTTTTCTCTGCATTCGTTAAAATGATAATACCCACATCATCTTCAACATAACCCATAAAATTACGGAATCCTTTTAAGTGACCTTGATGATAAACCACTTTTTTATTGGCATAATTCATCGAATGCCAACCTAACCCATACGATGGATTGGTGACGCGACCCTTTTTAGCTTGCCAGACAATCACCGCTTTAGGATTTTTAACAAACGGGTGGGTCAATTGTTGCAAGGTCAGTTTTGACACAATATGCGAAGGTTTACCTAAATACAGTTGTAAAAAAGGCACCAGGTCTTGAACAGAAGCATTAATTCCCCCCGCAGCAGGGAAAGCATAATAGCTGGTTGAGTATTTCTGTGCGGGCATATATTTGCCACGACCATTGGGAATATGTGGATAGGCTTTATTGGATGCCCTTAACATTTGCTCGTAGCCTAAGCTGGCATGCTGCATGCCAAGCGGTGTAAACAATTCTTGCTTAATCACCGTATCCAAACGTTTTCCGCAAGCACTGTTCACAACATCTTCAACCACACCATACATCGCATTATGGTAAACAAACGTTTTACCAGGTTGTGCAATGGGTTTGGTTTTTTGCAACTTCGCAATAATATTTTCGCGTGGCGCATAAGCTTCGATACGCTCATTAAAACCATTGGCGGGTACGCCAGTGCTATGGCTCATCAAATGACAAATTTTGACGGGTTGCTTGGTATTGGCAACGGTGAAATGCGGCACAAAACGACTGACCGGATCTTGCAACGAGAGCTTCCCTTGATCTTGCAAAATGGCTAACAGGGTTGCATGAACAGGTTTTGAGAGTGAGCCAATTTGAAATAGCGTCGTGGGCGTGATTTTATCGTCTTGCCCTACTTTTTTTACGCCAAATCCTTTCATGTAATAAATTTTATCGCGAGAGACAATCGCAACCGCAACACCAGGGATATCGTTCGCCTTCATGGTGCGGGCAATATTTTTTTCGAGCGTAGGAATAATTTCAGCGACCGATTTATCGGTTGAATTTGCTGATGCTGAAAATGAGAAAAGAAATGAAACAATTAATAGTAGTTTACCGGTTAACTTAACCACGTTATTCCCTTTGTGTTTTAAGATTAATCCCTGCTTTCCTGTGAAGATAAGCCAAAAGACCCAGGAATGAAAGAGCTAATCGACTGCTGTGTTTACGGTTACTTAGGATTCTTGTCCGTCTTCTGGATCAGGATCATTTTCTGTCTTACGTGTCCCACCTCGATAAGGTGAACCACCAGGCCTTGGACTCAAGCGAGGCCCACGCTTAACTTCTCCACCAAAACCCTTTTTACTCCCAAATGAAGGACCTGAAAAGCCAATTTTTTCAGTGGCGATTTGTGGAATTTGCCATGGATGTCCTTTGGGATTTGGAACGGTTTTTTCAATAATGTCTTTTAAGTGGCTAACCTGCACAACCAACACATTACAATGCGCATTCACAATAATATGTTGAGCGGTTGATCCTAAAGCATGGGTATAGCCACCCACGCCATGACTTCCCAATACAATCAAATCACATTGTTGTTCTTTGGCAACGCTTAAAATCTCAACCTGCCCTTCCCCTATGGTAAGCAGCTGACGATCTTTCTCAACGCCTAACTGTCTGCACAAGTCTTCTAAACTCTTTTGCGCGAGTAACTTCTTTTTCTCAATAGCCGCCTCTCTACCCGCAAAATCGCTTAACTCGGCTAAGGGTGGCTCTATAACATGTAACACCGACAATTGCGCTTTACAGAGTTGACTCAAGGAAAGCGCCTGCTCTGCTATATAAAGGCTTTGAGGGCCTAAGTCGGTGGCAAAAATGATTCTTGAATACACCTTGAAACACCCCTTCTAATAAGCCATTTAAATGAGTTAATTCAACAAGTTGACTTGAAAAGACTTGTCATTATGTTAGTATGCTTCCAATTATTGATAATGGTATCACTATTATGACAGATCAAAAGCAGCCCGTTTCGTTCTTCAAGCGCATTCAGAATGCCGTTGTCAGCGCTTATAACAAGACAACACATTATGTCATAACCCGTTGGGACAAATATCATTCGCAAATAGAAAAATTTACCCATTATTCAGTGGCTGCCAAATCTGCAACCACGACTTTTCATTTCACGATTGGTCTTTTACCGATTCTAGGAACCATGCTAACCACGTTGGCTGGCGTACAGTTCTTAAGCTTCTTGGTGCCGGAATTTCTTTATAGTCCCTATTTTTACATCCCACTCTTTCTTGGGATTGCAGGGTTCACAGGGTATATGAATTATAAAGATCAGATCGAACGCGCCAAACTGGATCATCAGATTTTAGAAAATAAACAAACCAATGAAAAATTGGGAAAAACAATTGAGCAGCTTGAAAAAGCGTTAGCTGCTAATCAAGATACTTTACAGGCCTATGTGAATACCTGTGAGAAGAAAGCCAAGCCAAGAACTCACCCTATTCAACCAGCCTCAACCAGAGTGCTTCGATCAAGTACGATGAGTCCAAGACATAAACAACAACCTCTTCGCCTTAAAGGTTGTTAAAGCCGAGCTTCGCGAAACCTTCATCTAATTTACGCATTGCAGCTTCATCCGAAAGCTTTTTAATCGCAGCTTGGCGAGCAGCTAGCACTTCTTTTTCAGCAGCAACTTGTTGAGCCAGATTATATTGCGTCAAGGATACAGAACTAGATGCCTGTGCAAAAACTGATTCAGGCAAGTCTTCAGAAATGTCATGCTGTGCTACGACTTGAAGTGCCGCTAAATCAAACAAGGTTGGGGTACTTTTTGCTTTAAGTGCAGAAGCGATACCCACAAAACCGAACGCTTGTGCATAGGCTAAAGGCTTATAAGCACCTTCATCACATAATTGTGGGTTTGCATTATGTTCTAGTAGTAATCGTACAACGTCTTCGTGTCCGTTTTTTGTTGCTTCATGCAGCGGCGTGCTTTTTTTATTATCTTGCACATTAACGTCGCACTCAACCAAAACATGATTGATATGCAAATTCAAATAGCATGCGAGAAAATTCAATTTATTCGTTCTTGCAGCTTCATGTAGTGGGGTGCGACCTTGATAATCGCCTTGAACGCGAAGCATTGGACTATGGCTTACCAAACACTCAGCGACTTCAATCGAGCCAGCGGCTTGCGCTAAATGTAAGGCGGTTTTGCCTTCCAGCGTCTTTAGATTGGTTAAAGCGCCCTTAGCAAGGAGCGCTTTAACCGCATTTGGCCATGGTCGAAGGCTAGCAAGGTGTAAAGGGGTGCATTGTGCTTCGTTAAAAAAATTTACATCATCGATCTTTTCTATAGCATTTAATGCCAATTGTTCATCAGATCCCTTGAGGGCATAACATAAAATAGTTTGTGGCGCAGTCATTAACATGGGCAATCTCACGATAAGTCACAAAGATGACAAATTGTACTTTGCCATTCATCGCGAGTAAAGCACCGTTCGTTAAATTATTAAGTTGGCAAACTCAATAATTCTATTACCACCAGCTCTTACTTGGCGCTGCACTAGGCACAGCTAATACTGCTTTGTAATCGGGATTATGGTTCTCAATATCAAAGAAGTCTTTAAGCAAATACTGTCCACCATAATATCCTTTGATATTCTGGGCGGCAACAAAGGCAACAATATCCTTTGCATTTGGATTGGCCATCAAGAGATCTAAGGGAGTCTGGCCTGCTGTATTAGGGATATTTAAATTGGAATTGAGGGTTGCACCAATCGATTTGCTTAATATGGTACAAATCGCTTTCATTGAATGTTCATCATTCGCACGAGCCATCAGATAATGTAACGCTGTTTCTCCTTCTTGATCAGGCGTCAACATGTCCATGATAGATAATTTATTCAAATCTGTTGCAACCTTTTGAAAGCGTCCAGCCTTAATATCAGCAATCAAATCGTGTTGGTTTTGTGACATCATCAATAGCCGGTCATCTTGATGGAAACGCTTAAATAGTCGAGTCAACAGCAATTCGCCACGGGTATGAACCTTGGTTACTGCCGATGAGAGACTGCTACTCACAAAGGATTGATGGGTTTTTAACGCATCGATTAACGCAGGGTTTTTAATGTAACTCAAAAACTCTTCTTGGCTTGCTAATGTTTTTACCATCATCATGGTTGCTAAATTTTTCTTGTCTTGCGAGCTTGTTTCTAAACAGTAGGTTGCCAGCTCATTGAGTGTTTGCAATTTATTTAAATGCTCGTTAACGGGAGAATTAAATTTTTGCAACATTTCAGGGTTATATTGTAAATTTAACGTCATGGCATGCAATAAGTCACTACCCAATTCGGTTAACAATTGAATTCGCTCAAATATCTCAGGACTTGGCGACTGACTTGCTTGTTTGACTAAATCTCCTATTAAGCCATTTAACACTTCGACCTTTTCTAGTGAGATAGGCAATATGTCTGCATTCAACGCTCTAGATAAAATCAATTTTTCATGTAAACGCAAGCATTCTACACAAAGCCCTCGTTGTTCCGACGGTAATAAGCTGGTTATTCTTGAGGTTGTTTTGCCTTGATATTCAGCATAAGCCATTCTGCTTTTTGCTGCCATATTGATCACTCTCAGTGCATCAAGTTCTGCTAGTTTCAAAGCAACACTTTCAGCTTGTTCAGCAAGTGGTGCGCGGCTATCTAGAACAAATGGCTTCTTTGTTGATTTATTAATCGTTTCTAACACTTTACTCAGTGCTTCTTTTTGCAGTGGTTCTGGAATCGTAGAAAATTGTTTCAAAAATGCGTGCTTGCTCTGTTGCATTACCAGCTGTTGCACATCATCAATTGCGGAAATATTCATCCAAAGCATTGTATACATCTTATGTAAACTAGGCTCAGCTAGCAAATAACTCACATAATTCTTACCAAATTGTCCCGATTTAACATAAAAAGATGACGCATTGAAAGGATCATGCTGGCTGGCATCGTTGCGTGCAACCGCATAACGCTCTCTTGCTCCAAGATCAATTCGCTTAATGCCATCGATTTCACCACGAGAATCCAGTGTTGCCATAAATTGACCAACATGCAGGCTTTCATCACCTGCAATAGCGCTTGATACAATACCAGCCGCTAACTGCCATTTCGGTGTTGTGTTCAGTAATAATACGTTTTCTTTAATCGCTTGAGGATACCATGCCTCAAAGCTCATCAGCGTCTTTGGATTTCGTTTAACGCCATAAACCAGTTCATCCCACGCTCTGACTTTACCATCCGGTTGCGATGGTTTGACTCTATCTTGAATTGATATAACAGCGGGTTTGGCGACATCGGGTATTTGAAGCGTGCCCACTTTTGCGAAATTAACACTGTTGCCGAGCGTGCCAGGTAATAAGCCTGCTTCTTGAATATAGTAAGCCGTGCCTTCCATTAAACAGGTTCCAACATCGTCTTCTTTAATCAAACGCTCGAAGCCATCAGGACCTTGATAAAAATTAGCTAAACCGGGTTGCCCACGGCCTTGTAATTTAAGTGTTAGAGGATATTGCTCGCCTGTTTCTAGATCAACCAGCGTTTCACCGAATTGTTTTAAATGACTGGGATCAGCGCGTTTTAGTGCTATCTCTTCATCAGGATGTTGATAAGTTGCTTGATATTGCGCAGCTAATCTGGCAAGGCCTATTTTAACAATATTGAGTTTTAAATTATTAATCAGGGCTTGTACTGGGTAATTAACTTTTTCAATCGTGCAGGTTTCGTTTAATGTTAAGGTTGCTTGTATTTCGGCAGCACCTCTTAAGATATCTTCTAATTTACCTAAAAAAATTCTTTCTATTTCTGGCGCAGCTTCAGGATTAGCAATAATGGCCGTAAATAAATTAGTAAATTCAGCCTGAATAGCATTTTGCAAATCTGTTGGTCCGAAACTTGCCATAAGTAACTCCTCTTTAAATTAATGATTAGGCAACCAGAAGGGCATTTAAGTTCCATTGGCTCGTGTATTTACAACCTAATCAACATCAATTGCGTTAGCGATATTGTACGGATGAAATGACATACTTCCTCGCAAAAAACGATAAAGCGAGCTTACTTTGCGATGAAGTCGTGATACCATGCTGAGCTGATTGTTTGATGAGTAGCTAGCATGTTTGAAAACCTAATCCTAATCCTCAAAAGAAAGTTCAAAGACGAAAGAAGTGCATTAGTTACTGTAAAAAATTGGTTTTCTAAACAACCTCCCAATAAAATAGCCGACGCGCTTCTACAGGCAAATCAAAGTACCGTTGGTGCTGAAGTACTGCTCGCCGTAGCAGATAGTGGTTACCCATCTGTTATGCGTTTACTACTCAGTAAAGGACTTGAGCCCGCTAAGACATTAATGCCCTATGGTTTCAATATTCTGCATCATGTCATCGCTAACAATCTTTCATCTATGACGGATGTGATTCTGGAAAACTGTTCATTATCATTACTTGAGACACGCTCAAGAGAAGGGGCAACACCGTTATTTCTTGCCGTTCAACAACAAAATCGACAACTTGTGGATAAATTACTGGCAAAGGGCGCATCCGCGAATGTCTGCGATATTCATGGACTCACACCAGTGGGTATTGCATTGCTGAAAATATCCCCTGAAATCTTAGAAACGTTATTAAAACAGCCTTCCACCAGTGCACTATTATTTGAAGATTTAGCATGCCAAACGAGGCTCTTAGGATCACTCTGCCAATTACCTGAGCACCCTTTGAAGCTTCGCTGTTTGAATATTTTATTTTCTCATGGTGCAGGATTTGAGCTTTCACATATTCCAGACGAAATTTTTAGAGTCTATAAGCTCAACCGAGATCAATTAAAAGAGATCTTTGTAATCGGTGCACAAAAACAACCTGATGGTTCATACAAAAATCGAATCATTTCTACGATTGATATGTTAAAAATGGTACTCACAAATCCTGACTGGCGATTAGAAAGGTCATCACTTGCTAGCGCCTGCCAGCATCCATTACTGCTACAAAATGAAATTACGGCGCAATTGCGGGCGTGTTTGACAGATGGTATAGCCGTTGATGCGCCTTTAGCACCTCGTTTACCTGAGATCTCACAAATAGAGCGAGCACCAGCCAGTATTCTTAAGAGACTGAAAGACGAGCAACATGCGACTGTTTTTCAAGGTGAGAATTCAATTATTGAACACTGTTTTCGTTCAATGAGAAGTATGCAAAACCAACACCTTGCACTAACGCGTTTACAAGTTTTATTAATCTGTGCGCTACAAAGCATTGATACAATGATCGGGCTCGCACAATTTTCGACGAATTATTATCATCCGACATTAGTACAGTTTAATCAGATTATTCAGGGTTTAATGCCAAGCATCAATGCTAATACGCCAGAACATGCTTTACCTATCTTAGTTATGCTTGATGAACAAGTTGAAGATATTCTTAAGCACCATGGCAAATTATTAAAAGTTGCCCATACAGCACTTTACAATTCATTAGTGGATGCCAGAGCATTAGCTTGCATTAAAATGACTCGCTGTTACCTTACAATTGGTAAACACGATGTCGCGATAACCTTAGCTCTGCAAGGCATGGCGTTGAATGACAAAATTATCATTGATAATCCCATGTTGGAATTAACAACGTATTTTAATAAAGCATTGGCTTTAGCCAGCGCTGTTAAAGTCTATATTGCACAAGGCTGGGTTAATAAAGCGCACCGTCTTGCAAGTGAAGGACTCACCTTATTAGCCAGTTCTGGGTGCTATGATGATCTGACGATTGAACATATTTCAGAACTTGCCAACATTATTGCTCAACGCAACAATCTAGGACGATCGCTTGAGCTAATCGATAAAGGTATCAGCTGCCTTAAACAATTATATTTGCTAAGCGAAAGTCAAACGATTCATGTTGTCGAGACGTCTGCTAAATTAGCTGCTTTGCGTAGATCGTTGATCGAGGATACTTTCAAGTCTTATAGCGCTAGGCTATGTAGTTTACTTGATACAAACTGCACTATACATATCGACGATACAACTCATTCCATATATATCAATCCTACCGTTGATATCTTTTCTGCGCATCTGCAAAAGCCCTATTTTACTTTTGTAGAGAACCACCCTGGCTTTTGTTTAGTCGATGAACGACGGATCAAAATCAGCCAAGAGACTTTATTTTCTAAACATTTCTTCAAGCACGCAGCTTTGTTTGCGGAAGTATTAGCAACTGAACCTATGAAACTTGGTCTAGATGACGCTTTACAAGCCTTATCAGACCTTCATTTAACACCGACTGAAAAAACCTATGGTTTTACCAAGCCTGTAGGGTTTACACCGATTGTGCCAATTACTTCAGCTCGAGTACCGAATAATACGCTTTTTATGACTATGCCAGAAAATTCAGAAACCTTTGCCCCCTTTTATAAGCTGATCCGACATAACAATGATTACTTCCCAGTTACAGCAATTGCGCCTAAAGGTCTAAATAAGCACGGCGTTAAGCTTAGCACCATGCAAGTCACCACGGATGGCGCAACAAAACCTGAAAAAATTGCCTATGGTCGACTCAAGATAGATGGGACATTGCGAGCTCATGGTGTGGTAGAGCAAACGGTTCTAGGTGAAAATGGTAAGCAACGCAAACTCTATGTGTTTAGAGAAGTTGTGACCAAGAAGGATGAACAACGTAAGGGTTATAAATTCTAGAGCATTAGTCTTTCTAAGAGAAGAAGCCTGCCAATGCAAATTGACAGGCTTCTTTGAGGGACAACAATTTTACATCAAGGGCGAAATCTACCTTTACTATCTTGTTGGGGTGTTTTCTCTGCACGCTCTTTAAATGCATTTAGAAAAGCGGCTTTAGTCGCTTCATTCTGCGCCCTAAATTGATTAACCGCATTTTGAGAAAGGCTATTCACTAAGGCTTTAGCCAAGGCTGCTGTAAATTGATTGATGATTTCAACCAGCTTAACATTTCCTATTATTGCCGCCAGTAACTGCTTACCTATTTCGGAAGTAAAACTCTCTTCAACATGAGGGCTAACACTGGGTACCGCTTTGCCAGATTGCGCATATACTCGCTTTTGAAATGCAATCAACGGGGCAAAAGATTGTGTATAAAATTGTTTGAATAATTTCACTTGCTCTGCCTTACCAACATTTCTAAAATGATCTAATTTTTCTGGTGTATTTAAGCATTCTTCATACATCTTCTCGAATAAGAAGTAGAGATTCTTTTTGTTATCAAACAACAATTTCATTCTATGTCGAATGCAACTTTCGATTGAGCTAGTTATTTCGACCTCTGGCGAAACTTGTTGTCCATAAGTCGAGGCATAGAAATCATACCATATACTTTGGTCATAGCGATTAGGGTATCTTGTTTGCTCTAAATATTTCCTATCATCAAGATAATCTTGGAAGACCTGCATAAAATGCGGATGATTTGTCATGTCCGATAACTGTTGTTCGGTAAACATATAATAAGACGTATTATCATCACTAAAGTACTTTTCAATAAAATTGGAAAATTTTTGAGTATGATCGTTGCCATGCGCTAAAGATTTGAATTGATGTAACATATTGCTTCCCCTTGAATTGTTTAAACTAAGGAGATCTTAAGCAAATATGGGGAAACATTATGCCAGGAAAGTCCCGCGCCTCTGCCGCATGATTCTATAAGGCAGACTTTAGTCGATAATCGGCTGATTCAAGTCGATAATTTATGAGTGATTTTTGACAAACGGTGGTGATAAACCTACATATCTGAGAGAGGATTGCCGCTGCGGGTTGCTTTATTTGTGCCATGACGTTTTTTACTGTCTAGACGACGCGTTTTAGCTGCTTTAGTAGGTTTGGTTTTTTTGCGCTTTATCGGGGGCTTGCTTGCCTTTTCTACCCATTCATTTAAACGCGCAATGGCATCTTCCTTATTACGGTGCTGTGTTCGAAAGCGTGTGGCTTTAATCACAAACTCTCCCGTTAAAGTAAGCTTATTGCCAAGCAGTGCAATTAAGCGCTCTTTAACGGCTTCAGGTAATGAGGTCGAGGCATGCACGTTAAAGCGCATCTGCACCCCTGTGGCCACTTTATTGACATTTTGCCCACCAGGCCCTGGTGAGCGGATATGGGACCATTTAATTTCGGCTGGATCGATTTGTTTCATAAATTGTATTTTGCGACCATTTCACTCGGTTTTGCAACTGTTTGTACTGTAGGCATACTCTTTACGATGGCTGTTACAATATCAGCGGCATGTTGGCTGCCATCTGAAATAATCACCGTTTGCTCATTTTCGCGTGGTATCCCAGCAATATAGAGTCCTGGCGTTTCGCTTTGACCATTATTCATGCTTGGCTTTAAATGACCTAACATGTCCTGTAGCAGTTTAAAGGAACGCTCAAAGCCGGTCGCAAAAATGATTGCACCGTAATGCAACGAAGAAACCTGTTCTTCAATGTCCTCTTTCTGAAAGCGTAGCACAGCACCTTCAAATTGTTGTAATCGACCATGGTTGACCAAGCCTTTTGCTAACAAGAAATCCAGCGTCGGTACCACTTCAATATCGGCCGCATCATACAAATGCTTGTTTGCTTGATAGATCTCAGCTTGCGTATGGGCACAACCCAGCTCAACTTGATATCCTTGCTTTAAAACATCATAGGCAATACTTAAGGCGCTTGCCCCACTGCCAACGACCAATACTTTGCTACCCATTGGAAAGTGAGCTGCAGTGCGATACTCACTGCTATGTAATATAGTGGGTGTGTTTAGGCTTTTCAGCAAAGCGATATTCATTGGATATTTTGGATGATGCCTTGGCCCGATACAGCAAACCACGTTATCACACAGGCAAGTTACTTTTTCAGTCTTAACGACAAATTGATTTTCAGCATTTTTTAATACGGAGAGTACTTTGCTATTAAATTGGATGGGTAATTGATGCTGATTTGCATACCACTCAAACAGCGCAATCATTTGGTCGCGCCCAGGATGCTCGTGTTTATCGAAGCGCTTTGCGATATCGACCCCCGGCATCGCTATATTTTCCGCTCTCATAGCTAACTTATAATTGTCCCACAGAGAGCGCCAACTACTTGCTACCTGATCGCTTTGTTCAAGCAGGACGTGCTCTATGTCTCGCTCTTTTAAAAGATAGCTCGTAGCCAAGCCCGTGGGCCCTGCGCCTATTACCAAAGTATTGATCTTGCGCGTGACTTGGAACTGAAGCAGCATGGGCGGGCCTATAAAAGGGCAAAACTATAAACTGATTGACAGAGGGGGGCAATATCGTGATAATTCCCAGCCTGTGCGCCCGTAGCTCAGTTGGATAGAGTACCTGGCTACGAACCAGGTGGTCGGAGGTTCGAATCCTTCCGGGCGCGCCACTTAAAAAAACAACCACCCTCTGGGTGGTTTTTTTTTAAGTGGCATTCAGAAATATTTCGAACCTCCGACATCAAAACAGCGGTTCGACAAAACGGCACGATAGCCGTTTTGGACGCGCTTTAGCGCGGGCGAAGCCCGAGGGCCAAGGATGGCCCGAGTCAATCCTTCCGAGCGCTTATACCCTGCGAAGCTCACGAAGTGAGCGAAGAAGGGCTACCTAAGTATCACCCCAACTTTTAAAGAATACCCTGCGAAGCTCACAACGTGAGCGAAGAAGGGCTGACTAAGCCCCTCTGTCTTAAAAATAATTCACTCAACAAAATCACAAACTCAATTATAAGTTTGCTTACTTAATATTTTGCGTTACTATTACAATCATGAAAAAAATCCTCTTCGTCTGCAGCCAAAATAAACTCCGCAGCCCGACGGCAGAAGCGGTCTTTGCTGATTATGAGGGTTGGGAGGTGCGTTCTGCTGGCCTTAATAACGACGCTGAAATTCCACTTGGCTTAGATGATATTGAATGGGCAGACTATATTTTTGTGATGGAAAAAATTCACAAGAAAAAAGTGCAACAACAATTTGCAGCCGCCTTAAAAGATAAAAAATTAATTTGCTTAGACATCCCCGACAACTATCAATATATGGATGAGAAATTAATTCATATTCTACAAAAGTCCGTGCCGCGACATGTGAAATAACAGCTTACTTCTTCTTTTTTGGTTTTGGCAGGGGTATTTCAGTCATTGATATTCGAATTAAATTGACTAACCACTCTGCATCTTCCCACTGATCGCCGGTAATCAGGTAGTAATCTTTTGCGCCAGAGTATGGAGGCGCTTTTACAACTTCACCAAGGAAGGCAAGGCCCACCTTGGTTGGTTTCAAATAAAGTTCATCGTCACAAACGAGCGCAACGACTTTGCCATCACAATACAAAGCGTACTCACCAAACATTTTTCGCGCCGACACACTACCCGCTTTCGCGACTTGCTCCAATAGATAATCAATCGTGCTTTGTTTAGTAGCCATTTTTTATATTCTCTTCTTTAGCTTCTTGGTGACCGGCTTTGCCTTTTTTGTGGGTTTTTGCTTTGTTTTCTCAATAGCAACTTTCCACGTTAAAGATTTACCATGGTTATTGGAATCAATAGCAGTACCACAAAGACCATTTTCATCGATATCTGACACGTCATCTAACGTCACTGTAGCCTTGCGTTTCTTTTTCACCGCTTCTATAAAATCTGTGGATTTAATATTTTCGTTCAAACGTGCTTGATGCGTCGTTTTCGGAATAACCGCTATTCCTTTTGCCATCATCCAAGCTAAAGCCGTTTGAGCGGGCGTTGCATTGATCTTTTTCGCCAGCTCATTTAGCGCTGAATTGCGCAGTAAATAACCAGACATACCATATCCTAGTGGGCTATATGCGATCACTTTTATATCATGCTCATTGCAATAATTAACTGCCGTGGTATTTTTAGCAATTAAATTTACTTCAATTTCATTCGCATAAGGTTTAGTTAAAGACTCACGTTCACAGATTGCCAACAAACGAGATAAATGTGGTTCATAAAAATTCGAAACCCCTATTCGTCGCAGTTTATTTTTATCTATATTATCCAACGATCGCCAACCTTCCTCAAGGCTATTTTCACTTTCAAAAAGGTATGACCTTGAATGATGAATCAGAAAAAGATCAAAGTATTGAACACCAACTTGTTTTAATAGTTTATCAACGTCTTCATCGGTAGATATTCCATCGGCTTTCATCGTTAACCAAACGTCTTCACGCTTCAAACCCAAACCACCCTGTGCTTTTGATTGAAATGCTTTTTTCAAAGCATCAGATACCGCATCTAAATTGCCATATCCCCGCGCCAGATCCAGATGTCGGCATCCGGCAGCTAATGCATTAAAAATACTATCGGTCGTTGTCTTTTTTCGTTCATCCGCATCCGGGATCCGGCCTACTTCAATACCAATAAAAGTCCCAAAACCCATTAATGGCATGTCAACAAGAGATTCAGTTGCAACTTGCTTTGGTGCAGGTGCTGGCGTCCAAAAGGTTGTCAAAATAGTATTGAAAGCGCTCACAATCCAGTCTTTAAACATCATCATAAATCCAATATCAAAATTTGGACTGATTGTATCAGAGTTATAACAATGTTTGCTAAATTAAAATTATATTGTAATTACAAGCAAATAAAATGTCATGAATTGCATGACTTTATGACTGAAAAATCGGCTTCAATATGAAATAATTGCTAACCCAAAAGTGCGCAACATAATTGAAGTAAACTCGCCAACCATGAAACATTTTCCAAGATTGGGTAAACTATTCTCTCTCAGGTACAAACAACTACCGTTTAGGTCTATTTGTTTTCTCTTGATCATGTCGTTGAATTTTATCTTCCATAAGCCCAACATACCGGTCCAACTCTCTTAGAACATCTTGGGGGGCATCATAGAGATTAACACCAAATATTTTATTTAAATCATTTTTATAATTTTGACATACACTAGCTGCAGGATGTTGATGCTTTATTTGGTACCCAGAGCCATAATAGCCAACATCATATTTGCGATACACCTTTTCAAGATAACAATAAGCGGCTTTCGCTTTTTCAAACCAATTAGGATCCTGATCTGCTTTTAAAATCTGAAAAACCTTAACAATCTTTTCAATATCAGCTCGCGCATCCTTTCCTTCTGCTTTCATTTTTCCGCTCAAACGCCCCCCTAGCCCTAAGGTTTTCTTGTAATCTTTTAATACCTGTTCCGGATCATTAATCACGCTTTCGAAAGCCGCCTTTAACTCTGGATTTTGCTCGCGTTCTCGCTGAACATGTTCTCGCTCTGCTTGTTCTCGCTCTGCTTGTTCTCGTTGTGCTTGTTCTCTTTGTGCTTGTTCACGCTGTGCTTGTTCGCGCTGTGCTTGTTCGCGCTGTGCTTGTTCGCGCTGTGCTTGTTCGCGTGCTTGCTGTCTTGCTCTATAAGCATCAGGCTCTGGGGCTGCACGAGGACGCGGCGGCTCTGGCGCAGCGCCCGGGTTCATGACACGGGAGTTTAGTTCATTGATTTCTGTAACGGTGCTTCCAAGCAAAGCATTATTTTGTAGCCAACCTTGAATTTTTTCTTGGTTTTGTCTCACCCATTCAGGATAAGGTTTGATATAGTCTTTAGGCATCCCTTCAACGGCATATTTCATAATGCTAATTAACAACAAATTAAGCTTTTCTTGAGCCATATCTTTCAATCTTTGATTGGTTAATTTTTCGTAATGCTTTAAAGCAATATTAAACTCTACTTCAGCATCTTTAATTGTGGTTAACAATTTTTCAATATTTTTTGGATCAGTTTCATACTTGTTTTCAGGACCTTTAGCACCCATGTGATTCACCCTTATATTGTTCTTTAACTTTTTTGATTGTTTCTACAGCAATAAGTTCCATTTTTGGGATGTAATTACACCTCCCTATATTTTCAGCTATAAAGTGAATAGAATAGAGGTCTGTTTAAAAAGCGGGATTATTTATGGAACACGCTAGACGCCCAACACATGACTTAAGCGCTGCGCTAAAAACCGTTGCTGATCCCTTTTTGACGACGTTAGGATGCCATTATTTTCAATATCTTAAAGTGTTTCGCGATGGCAGTTTTTCATTTTTAACCACACAACCTAAATGGGATGACTTTACCTATCAGTTGTTAAGTAATACCAATATGCCTGCTGTATATTCACATATTGATGGTCACACTCTTGATAAAAACAAATTCACCTTTTTATGGGACCCTAATTTACCCAAAGAGCCTGTGGGCCTAGCACGAGAATTCAATATTACCAGTGGCTTTACGTTTGTTGAGCGCCATCAAGATTATTACTATATGTTTGGTTTTGGCGCACCTGAAACTAACTACCGTGCCATTGATAACTATTTTAATTCACTCAATAGCATGCACGATTTTTTGCAACAGTTCAAAGTCGAACAACGTAAATTAATTGCCGATATCGATAAATCTCGCTTTAATGTATCCAAAGAGCGGCAAGATTGTAATTTACAACAAATGCTATTACGTTCTGATCAAGCACCGAATCACCTCACCACAAAAGAATTGGCATGCATCAAAGGTTTAGCCAAAGGCTTGTCGTATAAAGAAATTGCTAAATCGCTAAACATCTCTCACCGCACCGTCGAAACCTACCTCAATCGTGTTCGCCAGCGCTTTAACCTGCAGCGTAAGAATGAGTTGATAGCGTTGCTATAGGGCTTGCCCGGTATAGCTCGACTTGTCCGGCGTAGTTCGACTTGTCCGGCGTAGTTCGTCAGAACGAAGACGGAAGAACAAAGACGGAAGAGCGTATTTCCTACGGACATCTACCATTCCTTTTCTCTGGCAGAATAACGGCTTTACATGAGGTTGAAATGAAACTGTCAGTCAATGAGTCCCATAAGCGGCATATTTTTAATAACTTTATGCATTATTTCGCTGCTACATGTGGCATCCATGAACAGGATGGATGTCGTTATAGTATGCCAGATGCTGATTTTACGCTTTTTAATTCAGTTCTAGATACGAATATCAAAAGCACTGATCCGTTTAATCTCGTTAAACATATGCAGCATCTCTACCAACATAAAAAGCAATTTTGTTGGTGGCTAACCGATTTTGTTAACCCTCAATCCATCACCGATACTTTACTTGAGCAAGGTTTTACGAAAAGCAGTTCTTTTACAGGCATGAGCATTGATCTCAAGGCTTCTATGCAAATGCCACCAGATATTAATCAGATCAACGTTCAAAGCTTAAAAATGGCAGAACAATTGACAGAATGGGTTATCCCTTTGCAAGTGTCATTTGGTATCGACCATGGCTCTACCGCATTTTTAGTGAGAACTTTGAAACGATTGTTTCATGATCCGCGGTTCAAACATTTTTATGTCGAGAAAAACAACCAAATGGTCGGCGTCGGTTCAATATTTATAGAAAATGGCGTGAGTGGATTTTACAACCTAGGGGTACTACCTGAATATCGAAACCAAAAAATTGCAACGGCATTGAAAGTTCATCGCTTGAAGTTTAGCCAAACGTTAGGTGCGAAAGTGGCTATCTTACAATCATCAGCCATGGGGAAAGATCTCGATCATTGGCTAGGCTTTAAGCCGGTATTTGATTTTGTGCCATATTTATCGCCTTTACAAAACAAACCGAGCGCTTAAGCGCTCGATTTGTTGGTCGGAAATAAATAAGTCACAACAAAGCGATATCCTAAATCACGCGGCCCATTATCAGGGCTATCAACCCAGTAACGAACACCACCACCAAAGCTGATGGGCTGCTTGCCTATTGTCACTAATTTAGAAATGAGCAAATTCAAAGGCACCGAAGCATCGCCTTGATTCCAATAATATGTGGTTTCAGAATTTAATGAATAGGTCCACGCTGTTTTATTGGTATAAGCAATAAACGGTTGAATATAAGATTGATTAAGTGAAGTGCGGCCGCTGCTGCCAGCAAAAGACCAGAGATGATTGGCAAGCACGCCAACTGTCCAACCACTTTCTGTCATCTTTAACACAACGAAAGTGGGGCCTGCGGCCCATTTACCGGTATCAATTAAATCTTGTGTTCCCGTTGGAATTTGGAAAGCAGGACCTACCCCCCAAATCATCTGACCCGGTTTGGTTTTAGGAGAAATAAAAAGACTTTGTAAGGTATCACTTAAACCGAAATGTTCACCGGAATATGGAACAGGATTGGTCGCATCCATCACGGGTAGAATGGTTCGCGAAATCATCAACCAATCGCATGAAATATCTATCGGGATCACCGGCTGAACATTCACATAGGTTTGTCGACCACTACTTTGTGGGTTCATATGTGTGTTGTAGTTTCCTTGTAATGGGAAGTTAATCAGATCTGCTACGGGGTTGGTGAGCTGCTTTGCCAAATCAGTATTATCGGCAAAGCAGGGATTCGTAGCGAGCTGCGTTATAGTTAGAAAAATTACCATTCCCAATTGACGAAACGTCATGCGATTCCCTATGCAAAATTGGTATTGAAGTACAAACCATACCATAAGTTAACATAGGGTAAACAGATACTAAGCATGCTACTTTCTACGTGGACCTTTTGATTGCTCTTCTCTCTCTTGGTTCTTTTTTTCAAGATCCTCAAAATATTGAATGCGCTTTGCGACTTTGCCAACAGGTTTTGGCGGTGAAGATGATGCCGCTGACATGGGCTCTGGCTTTTGCTCAGAGAAGCGAATACTTTGCGGTCTCGCCGAAGAAGAGCTTACAGGCACAATTGGTTGCACAGCCGCCATAGGCTGTGCATCGATTCTTGCGACCATGGTTTTTAATAATTCAGAAAATTCTTTTCGCATCGCTATTTTGAGCGATTTTTTATCTAGTTGATCTTGTAAACTCTTTTGCTGTGCCGGTTGCATACTAGGTAGCATTAATGCTAAATCGTCAAGATC
>CAZCXZ010000008.1:0-49193 GCA_964502705.1 Uncultured Candidatus Berkiella sp.
CCGTGCTGGCTCAGTTGATGGTTCGTGAACTGATTGTCGTGAACACCACCACTGTGCCCGCCGTTGAAGAAGCGCTAGCGCAATTCTCTTATCAACACCCACGTACCATTATGGTAGCGGGTAACCCCGAGAGCGGATTAGCCGGCGCCTATAATCTGGGTGCTCAATATGCGTCTACACCCTATATTTTATTTCTTGATGCTTACTGTTTATTACCCAAAGATACCGTGTTGCATTTGTTAGCCACGGGTGTACGTAAAGCGCGGCCATGGGTAGTTGGGGCAGCTTCGGTGAAAACCCCAATGGGCTTTAAGCCTAGAGTACCGGTATTTAAAAATTATTTTAGTAAGATAACACAAAATGATTTGCCCGAAGTGTCCTTAGCGGGCGGCGGCCATTATGCCGACATTGTTCCCTCTCAGTGTATTTTGCTCCCAACGCAGACGTTTTCTGAGCTTAAAGGGCTGGATAAGCATTGCTATCATGCTGCGTTTCATTGGGATCTGTGCTTGCGGGTACATGAGATGGGGGGGAGTGTTTTTCAAGCGCCCAATATCGTCTTAACAGCCTGTGAACCAGAAGGTGAGGATTTTAAAACCCTGTTACTGAAAGAATGGCGATCTTTTCAAGGTTGGAAGCATTTTTATCATAAAAACTTCAGTAAGCTGACAAATTTATTTGCCGCAGGCTTATTTTACTTGAGCTTAACGTTGATTAGTGGCACCTCTGTTTGTCGTAAATTGTGCCAACAATGGAGCAAATCCAAGCCAATCGATGCCATTGAGGCCGTCCGAAACCGAGGCGCTTAACTTGTTTACCATAAACGTGGTAAACTCCGTCAGCTTTTTGGCTGTTGAGTTTTAGTTCAAAAAGTATATTCTATGGTGACCTTGTCGGTCCCTCCGCAATGATACACTATGAACCCCGCCAGGCCCGGAAGGGAGCAACGGTAGTAGTGGATTCATGTGCCGGAGTGTGGCTGGCAAGGTTACCACCATCTCAAACAGAATACCGCTTAAAGGGATGTGTAATGGCCTATCAAGTGTTAGCACGTCAATGGCGACCCAAAACCTTCTCAACTTTGCGTGGACAAGACCAGGTAACGCGTGCGCTTACCAACGCACTAACAAGGCTTCAAGTTCATCATGCTTATCTTTTTACCGGTACGCGTGGCGTCGGTAAAACCACCATTGCACGTATTTTAGCAAAAGCTTTAAATTGCGAAAAAGGCATTACCCCTGAGCCTTGTGGTGTATGTTCAGCTTGTGTCGATATTGATAACGGCCGATTTGTTGATTTGATTGAGGTCGATGGCGCTTCTAGAACGCGCGTTGAAGATACCCGTGAACTGCTTGATAATGTGCAATACGCCCCAACCGTTGGGCGCTTCAAAATCTATTTGATTGACGAAGTGCATATGTTGTCTGGGCACAGTTTCAATGCGTTACTCAAAACATTGGAAGAGCCCCCTGCGCACGTTAAATTTATATTAGCGACCACCGATCCGGAAAGGATCCCGGTAACCGTTTTGTCGCGCTGTTTACGTTTAAGTCTTAAAGCGCTGGCACCCGCAGATATTGTTGCGCAGTTACAAGAGATTGTTGAAAAAGAAAAAATACCTTATGAGATGAGCGCATTACAGCGTATTGCTCGCTTAGGCGAAGGTAGCATGCGTGATGCCATTAGCTTGCTAGAGCAGGCAATTGCTTACTGCAACCATGATCTGAAAACCAGTGAAGTAGACGAGCTGTTTGGCTTAAGCTATTACCGATATTTACCGTCACTCTTACAAGCGCTGGCCAGTGCTGATATTAAGCAGTGTTTAACCGTTGTGGAAGAAATCGCCTCTCAAGGCGTTGATTATGAAAAAATATTGGGTTCATTATTGCAAAGCTTGCATGCGATTGCGCTTGCTCAAAGCTTACCCACAGAAATAGCATCCATTGCCGCAATAGCAGAGATCGACGAAGCAACGCTGGCCATTAAAGATAAATTGAGCGAAGAAGCGGTGCAGCTGCTTTATCAAATTGGTTTGAGCGGACAAAAGGATTTACGGTTTGCACCCAATTTGCGGACCGGTTTTGAAATGACTTTATTGCGTATGGTCTTGTTTAAACCACGTAGTTTGCAAAATAAGCCGGTAACCGTTGCTGAAAAAGTTGCAGCACCGATACCTGTTGCTGCACCGATACCCGTTGCTGCACCGATACCCGTTGCTGCACCGATACCCGTTGCCGCCACACCCATACCCGCAGCGCCTGTGCCTGTTGTTGCGCCAAAACCGGCGGGAGCGTTACCTGCGACATTCAATTGGCTCGAATTAAGTACGGCATTACCTGTAGCTGGATTGTGTCGCATGTTAGTTAAACATTGTGTGCTAACGAGTTGGGACCCGCAAAACAAGGTAATGGTTCTTACTTTAGAAGAATCACAAAAAATGTTACTGAGCACGCAGCGTCAAACACAAATTCAAGATGCATTACAAAATCACTTATCAACAGAGTTGAAATTGACCATTAAGTTGGGAGCGATAGAAGGCACAACCCCAATGATGCAAGAACAAGCACAATTAGAAGAGCGTCACCAAACGGCATTGCGTTCGGTAGAAGAAGACGCGGTCGTTCAATCATTGATTTCAACGTTTGATGCTCAGGTTGAAGATATAAAGGCAGTATAGGTAAATAAAAATGGATATGAATAATTTAAAAAGCATGATGTCATCATTCATGGAAAACGCACAAAAACTGCAAGAAAACATGAAGGATAAAGTGGTAACAGGCCGAGCCGGTGGTGATTTGGTCGTTGTTGATGCCAATTTGAAAATGCAAATTACCCGTCTAGAATTAGCGCCTGCTTTATTTGAAGAGAAGCCAGAAGTGATCACCGAACTCGTGATGGGGGCGGTCAATCAAGCGCTACAAAATGCGCAGCAAATGCTCAAGCAAGAAATCGGGGGAAAATTTGGCCTTTAGCCCACTTGTAAAGCAATTGATTGAAGCACTGCGCGTGCTACCTGGCGTTGGGCCTAAAAGTGCACAGCGTATGGCATTTTATTTGCTCGAACGTGAGCGAGATGGTGCTTCGCGCTTAGCGCAGATGCTGACCCAGGCTATTAAGCAAGTCGGTAAATGTGAAAAGTGTCGCTCCTTATGCGAAAAGCCACTTTGTGCTATTTGTGAAAACAAAAACCGTGACCGTAGTGTGCTCTGTATTGTTGAAGGACCGGCACATCTTGCCGCAATTGAACAAACCGGTGGATTTCATGGCGTTTATTTTGTCCTAACCGGACGATTATCACCGATTGATGGTATTGGCCCAGAAGACATTGGTATTGATCAATTGGCCGCAGTACTAAAAGAAGGCGTGGTCAAAGAAGTGATCTTGGCAACCAATGCAACGGTTGAAGGAGAAGCAACCGCTTATTACATTGCCGACTTAGTGAAGTCTTTTAATATTCAAGCCACACGAATTGCACATGGTGTGCCCATGGGGGGCGACCTTGAGTATATTGATGGTGGCACTTTAGCCAAGGCGCTTCTTGATCGCGCAATGGTTTAAATTAAAAATACAAAAAATTAAAGAGAGGTTACCCATGACAGTAGCAACAGCAAAAGAAACTCGTGGTTTCGAAACAGAAGTCAAACAACTGCTGCATTTGATGATTCATGCACTTTATAGCAATAAAGAAATTTTCTTGCGTGAATTGATCTCCAACGCGTCAGATGCAATCGATAAATTACGTTTTGCGGCTATTTCGGCTCCTGAGCTCTATGAAGGTGACACCGAATTAACGATTCATGTGGAATATGATAAAGAAGCGAACACGATTACCGTTCGTGATAACGGTATTGGTATGTCACGTGAAGATGCCATATCTCATTTGGGTACCATCGCTAAATCTGGCACCCAAGCTTTTTTGAAAAACTTAACGGGTGATCAAGCGAAAGATCGCAACCTGATTGGGCAATTTGGTGTTGGTTTTTACTCCAGTTTTATTGTTGCAGATAAAGTGACCGTCAAAACCCGTAAAGCAGGCTTAACTGCAGAGGAAGGGGTTTGCTGGGAATCGCAAGGTGAAGGCGACTACACGATTGAAAACATCGAGTTAGAGCACCGCGGTACGCAAGTGATCTTGCATTTAAAAGAAGCAGATGAAGAATTTTTAAGTGGGCTACGTTTACGTAATATCGTGTCCAAATATTCTGATCATATCAATGTGCCCGTGTACATGAAAAAAGAACCCTACAGTCATTGGCAAGAAGGTATTGAAGTACCGGAAGACACCAAAGAACAAGAAGTGGTTAACCGTGCAACGGCATTGTGGGCTGTGCCTAAAAGTGAAATCGATGCAGAAGCGTATTGCGAGTTTTATAAGCACATTGCACACGATTTTGAAGACCCCATGCTTTGGTCACACAACAAAGTGGAAGGCAAATTTGAATATACCACGTTACTTTACGTGCCCAGCAAAGCGCCCTTTGACTTATGGCAAGCTAATAAGCCGCGCGGTTTAAAATTATATGTTAGACGCGTATTCATTATGGATGACGCTGAACAATTCTTGCCGAGCTATTTGCGTTTTGTGCGAGGCGTGATTGATAGCAATGATCTGCCATTGAATATTTCGCGTGAGATCTTACAAAGTAATAAATTGGTCGATGCGATCCGTGCTTCAGTCATTAAGCGTGTACTTGGCATGCTTGGCGATTTGGCAAAGTCAGATAATGAGAAATATCTCAAATTCTGGCGCGAATTTGGTCAAGTCTTAAAAGAAGGCCCTGCTGAAGATTTTGTTAACAAAGAAGCGGTTGCTAAGTTACTACGTTTTACCTCAACCCATAACGATAGTGAAACGCAAGACGTATCATTAGATGATTATGTTGCACGCATGAAGCCTCAGCAAGAAAAAATCTATTTTATTGCTGCTGATACTTTTAATGCCGCAAAAAACAGCCCGCATTTAGAAATTTTCCGTGAGAAGGGCGTTGAAGTATTACTCTTAAGCGACAGAATTGATGAATGGTTGATGTCACATCTCACAGAATTTGAAAAAAAGCGTTTTCATTCAGTTGCTTCCGGCAAGCTTGAAAACTTTGATTTTGTGAAAGACGAAGCCAATGCAGAAGAAAAGAAGAAAGATCAAAAGCCAACAGATCATGAAGCCTTTAAAGAGTTGTTGATCAAGGTCAAAGCTGCTTTAGGTGACAAGGTGGTAGATGTTCGTTTAAGTGAAAGATTAACCAGTTCGCCTTCTTGTATCGTGAGTGATGAAGGGCATATGAGTAGCCATATGCAAAGAATACTGAAACAAGCGGGTCAAGCCGTAAATGATAAGCCCACGTTAGAGCTTAACCCCCATCATTTGCTCGTGCTGCGTTTAAACGAAGAGCACGATGTGAAACGTTTCCATGACTTAAGTGAAATTTTGCTTGATCAAGCAATTTTAGCGGAAGGTGGACAATTAGATGATCCGGGTACTTTTGTTAAGCGTTTTAATGAACTGCTACTGAATGTTGCAAGCAAAGCAAATGGTAGTTCGGCAAACTAAATTCAATTAGAAAAAAATAACAAGATAATATCGAGGGTGAAAACCCTCGATAAGCTAAACACGGGTAGAGAATGTTAACAAAGGCAAACAATTGTTCAGTTTTCGAAAGCCGAGGCTTTATCGACTACTTCATCTTTTTTTACACGCTGATTTTCATATCGGCAAATTTTGTTGGCGATCAAACCCTGCAACTTTTTTACTTCACTTGTTCTTCTGGCACACTGCTGATTCAGTTAGTTTTTTGTGGGGTGATATTTTTAACGGAAACGGTGGGATATCGTAAAACAAACGCTATCATTGGCTATACTGCTGCGATTAACTTAATCATAGCACTTTTCATTTATTATGTTTTAGCGTTACCCATTCCAGAGTTTTGGGTCAAAGATGACGTAGATAATATCGAAAATTGGCAACAATTTTGTATCGTGCTGATGCTGACATTAAGTTATCTGTTAAGTGCGAAAGCATTAGTAAAAATGGGTGGGTTCTTAAGGGTCAAGTTAGGGAAAGAATGGCTATTGTTGCGTGTGGCGCTCTTGTTAACCTGCGTTATCTTGCTTGATATGTTGGCGCTAACCCCCATCTTTTATTTCGTATCCGGTGATTCTTACCTAGCGCTGTGGAAAATGCTCTCGCTGGTTTCAGTTAAGATCTGGTTAAGCATGTGTTGTATACCGCTTTGCTACTTGCTAGTGCGTTACCGCACCAGCATTGTTCATTTACGCTTTTTTTCGCAGCCACTGCCATAAAAACGGCGGCGCAGAAAACAAGATAATTCCCGATAGCAGCGTTAGCGCATACGCTTTTTCTTCAAAATGGTATTCAGGTGGCGGGATAAATCCGAGCAAAAAGGCAACGACGCAAAATGTTGCGCCGGTTCCGGCCACTAACCATACGCCAATTTTTCCACCCGGTATCCGATAGATGCGTTGTACATTCGCTTGGGTATAGCGTAAGCGGATAACACTGCAAAATACCATTAAATACATCAGTAAAATCAGCTGTGCAGCTTGTACTTGGAAGATCCAATAGAATTGATTCATGGTGGGAATGAACAAGTTCATGCTAATGAGTACGGTGCCGATTAGGGCTTGCATCAACAGGATCACAATCGGTGAGCCATTACGATTGGTGTATTGCGTGAATTTCGGAAAATCATCATTCATGGCGCTAGCGTGTAAGCCTTTGCTGGGGCCGATGATCCAGGTGTTAAGCAAAGCCAATCCGCCAATCACTGAGAACACCGCAAATAAGGGGATTGCCCATGGCATATGTAAAAAATTAAAGAATTCGCTCATCGCTTGCATCATGCCCGAAGCTAAGTTCAGGTCTTCTTTGGGGATCACGATACCAATTGCGAGTGCGCCCAATACATAAATGGCAATAATAATAGATGCAGAGATAAAGGTGGCGCGTGGGAAGGTACGTGTCGGGTTTTCAGTGTCTTGGATATAAAAAGCCGCAACTTCAATACCGGCAAAGCCAAGTGCAATCACCGTAAAATACGATAAAGAAGAGATAGATGAAAAATCGGGCAGCAAGCTTGCTGTTGAGAATTCGATTTGTACGGGTTGGCCGGTCGCAAACCACATGGTACCGAGTGCAATAATTATGATACCGGGGATGAGACTGCCGGCGATGATCCCAAGGGTACTTATCCACCCTGATGTGCGTGTGCTCAAGAAATTAAGCAAGGTGCCAGACCAAAGCACGGTCAGCATGATGGCCAGCATGTAATAACGATTTTGCGCTAATTGGGGATCGATCACGTAGGCAATCGCTGATGCAATGAAAGACAACACCGTTGGCAACCAGACCACGCTTTCAATCCATTCAAGCCATACAGCTAAGGCACCTGACTTTTCGCCAAAGGCTTCTTTTACCCAGGCATAAACGCCCCCGTTTTTGGGCCAGCCCGAAGCCAGTTCCGCACATGACAATGCTACCGGAATAAAAAATAGCAGGGCAGCAAGTACTAATATAGAGACAATCGAAAAACCATTTTTGGCTAAAGTGGGCAGGTTTCGCAAGGCAATAATCGCTGACACGCTGATCATAGAGAGCGTAAACAACCCTAATGCTTTGGTGCCGCTTCTGGTCGTTGGATTCACTTTAGTTCCCGGGGTGCTAAGATTAAAGTCGGTAATAGTAGCATCGTTCAGGTTTATTGTAAGCTTGTTGGGTAAAAGAGAAACACAAGGGAATGTGGTATGCAGAAAGTCCTCGTAGCAGGCGCTGGTAAAATCGGGAGTTTGATCGCAACGCTGTTATCACACAGTGGCGATTATGATGTTTATCTCATCGATAGCAAGACTCAGTCGTTTAACTTAAAAGAGCAGAGCGCTAAACAGACCCCCATCAACGTGCTTGAAATCGATGTGATGGATCCACAAGCATTAACGGCATTAATTAAAAAGCACACCTTTACTGCGTTGATTTCATGTTTACCCTATACATGTAATATGGCTGTAGCAACGCTCGCCAAAGATCATCAATTACATTATTTTGATTTGACAGAAGACACACAAGTTTCCGCAACCATTGCCACCCTTGCAACCAACGCTAAAACGGCATTTGTTCCGCAGTGTGGTGTGGCGCCAGGATTTATTAGTATTGTTGCCAATGATTTGATGAAAACATTCGAAAGCATTGAGAGCGTGTTTCTGCGAGTTGGCGCATTACCTAAACATTCTAATAATGCCTTAAAATATGCCTTAACTTGGTCACCCGATGGGTTAATCAATGAATATGCTAATCCTTGTGATGCGATCATCAATGGTGAGCTTGGAAAACTACAACCACTAGATGATTTAGAATCAATCGAAATTGATGGGTTACATTACGAAGCCTTTAACACATCAGGCGGGTTGGGCACTTTAGCCGCAACGTATAAAGGCAAAGTGAATACATTAAATTATAAAACCATCCGTTATCCGGGGCATTGCGAAAAAATGCGATTTCTCATGATTGATTTGGGACTCAAAGAATCAAGAGAAGTATTAAAGAATATCTTAATCAATGCGCTTCCTCAAAGTGCTGAAGATGTCGTTATTATTTATGTTGCTGTAGAGGGTAAGCAAAACGGTGAGCGGGTTGAGAAAAATTATATGAAAAAGTTTTACCCTAAAGTTATAGGGGGAAAAACCTGGTCAGCTATTCAAACAACCACTGCCAGTAGCGCCTGTGTGGTTATCGATTCGGTCTTACAAAATCCTTCTTTATACCAAGGGCTTGTAAAACAGGAATCATTTGAATTAAATGCGTTTGTGCAAAACCGCTTCGGTGAAATTTTTATTTAAAAAGGAAGTGCCTTCATGGATTTTTTAAAAAAACTAGGTATTAAAACTGAAAATGAAGGCACAAGCTGTGGTGATGGGCAATGGCTTAACACAAACACGCAATCGCTTATTCATTCAGAAGACCCTGCAACGGGCAAGATCATTGCCAGTGTGAAAGGTTGTCGTAAAAATGAATATGAGCAAGTGATTACGGCCTCACAAAAAACCTTTAGCCATTGGCGACAAGTGCCGGCACCGAAACGGGGCGAACTCGTGCGTGCATTAGGTGATGCTTTGCGAACGCATAAAGACGCTTTAGGGAGCTTAGTTGCTTATGAAATGGGTAAAAGCAAACAAGAGGGTGATGGCGAAGTTCAAGAAATGATTGATATGGCAGATTTTGCGGTTGGTTTATCACGCATGATCTATGGGTTAGCCATGCATTCTGAGCGACCTAAACACCGTATGTATGAACAATGGCACCCATTGGGTGTTGTTGGTGTTATTTCCGCTTTTAACTTCCCAGTGGCTGTTTGGGCATGGAATGCTTTCATAGCCGCAGTGTGTGGCAACACGGTGGTCTGGAAACCATCCTCAAAAGTGCCTTTGTGTGCGATTGCAGTGCAACACCTTTGTAATCAGGTAATGCAGCAACAAGAGATGCCGGGTGTGTTCTCTCTCTTTATTCCAGAAAACCATGACTTAGCTGAAACGTTTATCCAAGATAACAGGATCCCGTTGATCTCCTTTACGGGATCGACAAAAATTGGTCGCCATGTCAGTGAAACGCTAGCCAGACGGTTAGGTCGAGTGATTTTAGAGCTAGGCGGTAACAATGCGATAATTTTAGATGACACTGCAGATCTCGAATTAGCAATCCCCGCAATTGTGTTTGGTGCCGTTGGCACAGCAGGTCAGCGCTGTACCACAACACGCCGCTTGTTTGTACAAGAAAAGCAATATAACGAAGTGATTAAGCATCTTAAGGCGGCTTACCAGCAAGTGACGATCGGCTCACCGCTTGATGCAAAGAATTTAATGGGGCCACTTATCGATAAACAAGCCGTTGAGCAATTTAATAATGCTATCAGAGCAATTAAAGCACAAGGTGCCGAAGTGCTATTTGGTGGCAATGCATTAACAGGCGAGGGTTATTTCGTTGAACCCACCATCGTGAAAGCCAAAAATCACTGGGCGATTGTGCAAGAAGAAACATTTGCACCTATTTTGTATGTGATCTCTTATCAAACGTTAGAAGAAGCTATTTCAATGCAAAATGAAGTCGCTCAAGGCTTATCGTCAGCACTATTTACCAACTCATTACGACATAGCGAACTTTTCTTGTCTGCACAAGGAAGTGATTGCGGTATTGCAAATATAAATATTGGGACTTCTGGCGCTGAGATTGGTGGCGCATTTGGCGGAGAAAAAGACACCGGGGGCGGTCGAGAAGCCGGATCAGATGCTTGGAAGGCCTACATGAGAAGGCAAACGAATACCATTAATTGGGGAAGCTCTTTGCCGCTTGCACAAGGTATCAAATTTAATTTGAAAGTACCTATTTAACTCTTATGGCTCTTTGAAATCGAGATTTTAAACGTTCTTCCAGTTCAGCATTGAACGTCGATGCAGCAGTTGCTCTCGGTTCCACTTTATTCTCTATCACAATCGGTTTGCAAAGGGTGCGCAATGCAAAGGGTCTAGAAGGTAGCGGTCGCGGAGCTTGGTTTTTTACGATGGAAGAAGATGCCGCTTCTGCAGGTATGGCTAACATACTTTCCAATTGCGATCTAAAATCGATTGTCGAAGATTCAGAGGCGATGTCTGTCGGTTTAGGCGATATTTTAGGCACCGCTGGCAATCGACGTGTTACCCGAACAGGTGCCGCTGGTATTGGAATTTCTAGTGGCTTTGTAACTACAGGCAGCTTTTCTACTTCAGGAAGCTTTTCTACTTCAGGCAGCTTTTCTGCTTCAGGCAGCTTTTCTGCTTCAGGCAGCTTTTCTACTTCAGGCAGCTTTTCTACTTCAGGCAGCTTTTCTACTACCGGTTGCTTAACCGTTGTTAACATGGTGGTTAAAATGCTAAGTAAGGATGATGTAATAGCACTTAGTGGTGGGCGATTTTCAGGGTTTTCATCTATCATTGGTTCATAAATGGCCGCCTCTAGCTGCAAATCCTTTTTAAACATTTTACCCAGCGCATAGATATCTGAAGCATACGAGTATTCTTTTTTTGATAATCTGGGGTGCGAACTATTATAGATTTCAGGGGCAATATATCCTTTTGTGCCCTTTGCTTCATCTATAACGACTTTATTTTGACCTATAATCACTGAGAATCCATTATCAATAATGGCAACATGGATCCGCTTCCCTTCAATGAGCACTAACATATTATCAGGTTTAAGATCGGCGTGTATCACACCCTTTTTATGAATCATACTCAGCGCTTGACAGACACGCACAGCAATAATTAATTTCTGTGTTTTACTTAACAGGGGGGCTGTTTTGTAAAGCCTATCAAATAGGTTAACGCCTGGCTCCAATTGCGTAATAAGGTAAGTTTTTCGATTAGTTAGAAGGCTTTTGTCGGTGCGGTTTTTCCAAAATTGCTTTTCAACACCGAGGTCACGTTCCATAATGCCAACGAATTTGCCAAGCAATTGCAGTACTGAAATTTCCTTTTCGACTCTATAATCGATACCTTGCCCGCGAATACCTACGGCAAAATTGGCGCCATGTTCATCTTCAGCAATTTTATATTTAGAAAAGCCACCTTCACCGAGATAATCTCCATTGGCCATAGCATAGATTTTATGATCAACTTTAATAAATGAGAAACCATCTGCATTCCCAGGTTTTAATAATTTTTTTCGTTGTTCATCCGAACGAAAAAAATCATTGGCAATTCGCCATTGTTCAGCAGATACATTTAATAAGCCCATAATAAACCTAGTTAGGTGACAATACACTCTAAAATTGCATTATGGATAGTTTCGCAAAGAAGAATAGTGTACTAAAGATATTATGGATTGATGGTCACAATGGGTAGGCTAAACGGTTCGGACGGAATAATTTCCGCCCGAATCGTTATAGTAAAAGTTTAGATCTTTTTACGGTTTATTTGATCCACAAGTACTGTTTCAGTTCTATCACATCCAATTTCAAGACCTGCATAGTAAGCTTTGGGATACAAGTAGCAAGTTGGACGGAATAAACCTTTCAAATAACCTAAATAAGTTGAAGACTCTAAACCCGTCTTTAGAGCATACAACTCAGAAGGGTTGCTTAGCTTTTCGATTTTGGTTATTGAGTCATAGTTGCCTTTAGCATGCAAACACCAAAGAAGTCGAGCAGCAATGATTGACGTTGTTATCATGCCGCCAATCGCGATGTAAAAGCCAATACCTAAACCCAATATCCAGCTCGCTGCTTGGGCTAAACCTAAGCAAGCAGAAAAAATGGAATAGAAAATGGCATAATTTCTCTTCGACTTCAAATAGTCCATAGTTCGAAGTGAAACATATTTCAAAGCAAAATTAGCACCTGCTCTAATTAATGCCGTTTTGGTACGGTTAAAGAACGCCGAAATCGCTTTCTTATACTCTTGGAATTTACTTCTAAGTGAATAAAAGCGCACATTATCTCGATGTCTGGTATAGCTTTGTAAGCGCGCATATTCCGCTTTAGTATGCTGTGGATGTTTACTAGCATCTTCTGGGTAGAAATAGGCATCGCTCAATTTTTGCCATGATTTGTCTGTTAAGAGATTAGGTTCATTATCACCTGTATTGATATTCAATTTACCATCTTGGAGCATGATTTCTCTTAACAACGCTAACGAAGATCCTTTGTTTGGATGCAGTGTAAGCAATTCATTCTGTAGATAATTGAACTTCTCTTGCGCATTTTCTTTAAACCAAGTTAAGGAACCATAGTTTGCTGTTAAGTAAATAATATCAGCATTCAAAAACTGGATTTGCTCAATCAGTCTTTGTTCTCTAGGATTTTTATTTTTCTGTGTGGGACAAATGCCTGCATAGTTAATACCACTTGGTGTGTCGATCCAGATGTGGCGATCATTTGGTAATTTTGTTTTCTTTAATTTTTCTCGCAATTCCTGCGCTTCTTGTTGCGTAATCAATATTTTATTGATTTGATCACCAACTTGCAGGCTCATTACATAAAATAAAGGTTTCTTGAAACGGTTTAGTTTATCAGAAAATCCTGAATTGCAGGTTTCATAGTAGTTTTCACTTGCTTGTAGATTAGCATCAAACTTCCAGTTTCGTGCAACTTTATGAGAATTGGCGATTTGCTCAAAACTCATGAGTTTAATGGTTTGTCCAGGTCTGTAAGTAGCCAAATCAACTTGATCCCATGACTTATAGGAACGTTCTTTCAATCTGGCATCTTGCACTTGTTGCTGAGTTTCAATTTCATTCTGTCGTTCATTTTGAACTTCAATTTGTGCGATGACCTGATTCTCACCACCCGCCGTTAGAGGCGTCAACTGCTTTTGATTACAAATTTTTACAGACTTGGTGATAACTTTGCTCATTTGTGTATTAATCTGCTCAAGCTCGGCCTTGTTCACCATCTTCTGAGCATTTTCTAAGCAAACTTGCCATTTATGAATCGCTTTCTCTTGAACGATTTTTAACAGGTTTTCGGTTTCAATCATGGTTTCAGGCGTACCGTACTTATCAAAGTAGGTACTGCTGTCAAATTCATACAACATATGTTTATAAGCATCAGCTAAAATTGCTTTATCCATAATGCTGGTGCTATTACGAATTTGGCTCATGATATTCATACGAACGATATTGTTGATCTTGTTAAACGCAGCAGACAAATGTTCTTGCATCAATGTTTTGGCCTGATACTGCAAGCAAACATTCAAGATCGTCTTTACATCCCAGTTTTTAATAGTAGGATATTCTTTTAACAAAGATTGCATCACTGCAAATTCAATGTGATGTGAATCTTTTAAGTCACGTAATCGCATCACAGCCTGCAGCACGTCACGCAACATCGATTTTTCGCTAACCGTTGTGATACCAATGGTGCCAGGTGCTTGTTTAATGTCGGTACCGGTTGTATGAGCTTGATCGTAATAGGTAAAGTAACCAGAGCAGCTGCAACCCAGTTTCGCTTCAATGTTTTCGCTCGAACCTAAAACCAGTGGTTCTTCATGCTCTGGGTGTTCGCTCACTTTAAGCGCACAAAGCACGTTATCTTTATTGAAATATAAGACGTATTTAATATCGTAGAAATTTTCTTTGAAATAGAAGGCGGCTAATTGATTCGCGACATCACGATTAGAAACACCCTTGAACTGTGCGCCCACATCAATGAATGCTCTAACATTCAACAAATCTTCATGATTTCTTAAGAGATCAAACAAGACTTCTGAATTGTTTTTATCTAAAACGTGCGTTACACGTTCCTTGTTTATCAAATGAGAGATCGTTTGACCATCGGTACCAAAGCTATCGGTGTTATCCCTTGAAATGCTGTCATGGAAACAACGGTAGTTATAATCCGTTCCAGTAAAGCCAACTGTGCTGCGATATGCTGACACATGGTTCTGATCATTTGAACAAATAGTCAATGGGTTTGTTAAAATCGATGGCAGAATGTACTCTGCTAAACAATATTCTTTAACGTTAAGTGCGTTCTTGAATTTGCTATGCAAACGAGAAATCTTAACTTGATCATTGATATCAAAAGTTCTGAGATCAACGGCATCACCAAACATGGCTTTGAATGATTCTTCAACCTGATGGGTAGGATTCTTCGAATAAGCATTCAAGTTTAATTCGGCTGTAAAACGTGATTTGAAATCTTTAAATAGCGTTTCAAGTACTTCAATCGACAAACTACGTGCGAGATGTGTTTGAATTGTGTAGTTCATCGTCAGCAAATGATTTTGAAACTTTGCAGATTCATTTGGCGTGTTATTGCTAACGTACGGGATCGCAATTTCTTTTTGCATGCCAACTTTAAGTGGATCTTGCGTTAATCCAAAATTCTCATATAGCTTTCTGCTCAATGAAAGAGGTAGCAAGCGGTTTAAATGCTCTTTATAAACAGCCAAGATCGATTTCTCATGCAAAGACATCGTTTGTAAGCATGTTGGTATTGTTGTAAATCGATTGCTTAAAAAGTTATCAACTTCTTTCAATTCCGACGCGTTTAATTTGCCTACAATATGTGCAATCGGCGACTGCTTGCTATGTAGCAACTCCGATTTTAGCTTACCAATCATGATTTTGAGATCATCGTCACTGGGCTTTTCGCTCTTGAGTGTGACCACATCATGCAGATTGATATTGGCGCCGTTGACAGTATGGTTCACTTTGACAAACATTTGGTATAAACCAACGATCGCATTCGTGATAAATTTAGGAGTGGATTTACCTTCGCCAACAGTATAAATCAGTTGATCTCGTGTACGTAAGTTAAGATCGATTTCATCTAAAATTGCGTCGCCACGATTTTTGATTAAATTAACGATATCATCGAGATAAGCAATTTGCTTTTCCCATTCTTGAAGATCATCAATCGGATTGGTAAGCACATCAATATATTTCAATTCGATAGATTGTATACTTTCCCGCGTAGTAACAAGGTACTCTTTGTTGGCAACCACTGATTGTAAATGCTCGCGCATTCTGTAGTAATACGCAGAATCAGCAGCGACGTTACGATCGAATTTGAACAAATGACTGTTTTGATTTAACTTGCTGGAAACCGCATGCAAATCGTAAAAATTGGTTTCTAACAATGCGCCTGGAACTTCAATGATCGTTAAATTAGTTCCATTAGCGCGCATTTTAGCTAATAGCGGAAGCAATACTTTAGACTTACCACCACCCATAATCAGCTGAATCGCAACACTCTCATAACTGCCATCGCCTTTTTGCTTCAGCAGTTTATCAAGCATGTTGATTTGCTTAGGATAAACCAATTTGTTATCGAGATATTCAAATAGCAAGATATCTGGATATTTGTTAATGTCATAACAGCGGCGTGTCGAAAGTTCTGCCCCTAATTGGTTAATTAAGGTGTGTCGATCGTTTACGGAAGCAGCAACTTCCAACTTATTTAATATAGCTAATGTGCGTTGATATTGCTGTTGCTGTGAACCCTCAATCAGGTATTGACCTGTGAGTTGTAATAGCTGCTTGGCATCATCATCATTTAAATGACATTTAGATTTCATTCTGGTTAAAGAACGCATAGAGAAGAACTTGAACGCATCTGCCATCGTAAATTCTTTACGTGCTTTTGCTTGCAATGCTAATTGCCATTCAATCTGTCCGGCAGGGTCACTTGGCCCTTTATTGAGCAATGTTAAAATATCTTGCTGCAATTTATCAAAAGCACTTTGGTGCCCAGCAAGCGTCTTTTCAATGGTTGCTTTTAGTTTATAACGAGTTTCATGATTATGGAATTGTTCAAACCACTGCTTTTGTAGATTTGCTTGAACAAGATTGTTCGATTTCCCCTTGTGATAATCTTCATTAGATTCATTGATTAAGCTTTCATAAAAGGGTTCTTTGACTTGGGAGTTCAGCGCAAAGATATTATTAGAAACGTCCTTACTAGAAGTAGCGGGTTTCGCAGTGAGCTTTTCCTTTAATCCGAGTGAAGAGAGTATGCTATCAAGATTGGTTAAGTTGACCTTTTCAGAAATCTTGCCATTAAAATAATTGATATTGTCAATGCTGCTAACAAACCGCATTGATATGGATTTTCCATCTTTGTCATTTAATGTTGGTATATCCAAAGTCACTGCTTGATGCGCGAGCATAAATGCGACAGCTTCATTTACATTGTTGCAGCTTCTGTAATCATGCACACTATTGGTGAACTGAATATACTTGTTTTTATTTTGTTCATTATCAAATTTTGCGACAATCTCAGCAACCTTTGCTTTGTTAGCCAGCATCGATTTAAGTAATGAGTAGTATTTTGCCTCAGGAGGAACCTCATGGATTTCTGGCAATTTAATACCATTCAAGCTTTTTATCAAATTATTGAGAAAATCAGGCAAGCCCATTTTATCAAGCTCATTATCTGAAAAATTTAAAATGGATCTGTCTGATTTAGGCGCAACTTTACTATGTACAATAGAGAGTAACTTTGCATTGATAAAAGCGTGAAGTTGTTCTTCTTTAGCAGGATCATTTGCCGCTTCATTATATAAGTTAAAGAAATTATCATTAAATACTTCGACCGGAGTAGTTAAAGACAACTGTGCGATACTAAGATCACCGCTTTGGGTCTTTTTAACTGGCGACCCATTGGCGCTGTAACTTACAACCCTATTTGATCCTAGATGATGATCTCGATTGGTTAGATCGTAGGCTTTTGAACCGAGTTCGGTCTGTTTAGGAGTAAAATGATATTCCTGCAGTAAAGTTTCTTTCAACACATTGATTCGATCAGTAACTTGTGCTGAAGGTTTGTCATTTAATTTCAATAAGCTTCGATATTCCTTTAAAAGATTTTTAAGAGCGCGTCTTTTGTTTTGAATGTCTAAATAGAAATCAGGTTGATCTTGCTTAACAAAATCAATTATCGACAGTTCTTGTCGACGCTTTAGGTGCATCGTTTTTGGAATGTAGTCTTTAAGTACTAAATACTCTTTAATATTTTTGCTTGCGAGTGCTTTGAAGTTTTTAACACCCTCCAAGAATGTATCCGATGGTGCAGGATGCTGTTTTTTGAGATTTTCAACCAAGCCTTCAAGCGTATGTCCTTGTCGTAAGTATTGAACAATGACATAGCTAGACAATATTTTTGCTGCTTGCCTGTTAAGGTTACCTATTTCAGGTTTGTTCTCATCGGTTACCTGCCCCATTGTTGCAATCGAAAGCAGGGCGGTTAATTCTAGTGAAGACCCTAAAAATCGATGAGTATAGTCTAATAATAGCTGGTAACCTTTTTCTGTATTATTCGCTAACAGCAATTCCAGAGATGCTAAGTAATAAGCATCAGCACTGCCTGCTGGTTCAAATTCATCACCAGCATGATAGTACGTGGTATATTGCTTGCTGGTTTCTTGATCTTTAACTGATTGGTCGAATGCAGCGGCTGCCAGCAAGGTTTTAACCACTTTTTGTGGCTTATCTTTTTTAGGAATACTGCCAAAAACGAGCGCTTTATTATACCCTGCAATGGGCGAGGTGTTGGTTGCTAGCAAGCACGTTTCATGGTCATCGTCGCAGACAAAATATTGCGAACCATTGATTATTTTGGAAGTAAAGCTCAATCCATATCTAATCAGATTGATATGAATGTTATGTGTTTCAAGGTCTTCGGTAACAATTACATGTTCAGGATCCTCAAAATTTGTAATAAATGAAAGTGAGCTTTGATAACCGGTTAGTACATTTCTTGATACAAGTCGATGGGTTCTTAAGCCATTTTCATCCAGCAAAAATGCAGCTTGTTCATTTTTGCTATAAATTGCTTTTTTAGACTGTGTTGCTTTATCAACAACAATCACGTCGCCATTCTGTGATTCCCATACCCAGTTGCTGGCCATCGTTAAATTGTTAGGAAATAGCTCCCTAATGTTTGATCGACTTGGTGAAGTGTTAAGTTGATACCAAACAGGTGCTTCGTCTTCTTTGGCCATCTTTTTTTGTAATACTAATGACGAATTATGGTAGTAGTAGCTGTCATTCTGAAGACGATAGTGTTCACCTTTATATTGAAATTCATATGAATCGTGACTTATTCCCTTTGCAAGAATATCATCATTGCCGAAGATTTCTTTGAAGGTTTCGTTAGCATAAATTTCTCTAGGTAATGGGCTTGATTCTGCACCTTCTTTGATGATGGTGGCGTTAATCAGATCAATCTGAGTATCGGCGTTTCTTGCATGCGGGAAAGTAAATCTGACATTAGTTGGATCAAAATCAATATCTAAGGCATTAGTGACATTAAGCAACATGTCTTTGGTTGTTAATGCTGGAGTCGCTAAGGCATAAGCCCTAATAGCGTGTTGTGCCAATGTTACTTCATGATTCAAATAAGGGCTGTTAACCAGCTCTTTAGCAAAGCGCAATTGGAAGTTTAAAATATAGAACTCTGTTAATTGCTCTTCTGACAAGTTGCCATTACGTTCTAATTGTGTTTTCAGTTCTAAGACTTTGAGCGCTTGTAATGATTTAAGCAGTTCAGATTGTGACTCAGTTTTTTGCGCCGATTTTGTTAATTGCTGTGCATAGCCATCATGTAGGCGGCAGATATCATTCGATTTTTCTATTATTTCATCTAGGTGTTGCGTGTTACGAGGTAAAGAGAGCAACACTTTTCGCAAAAATGTATTTATTTGCAAGTAAAATGCAACGGGTTGTTTTAACTCATCAAGTGTATAAAAGCGTAGTGCAGACGCTGAAATTTCTAAAAGCTTCAAAATAGCAGAGGGGTTTTCTTTTATTTCATGAGCCATTAAACCTTTGTCAAACAACAGCATGAAAATAATGCTTTGTATGTCTTTTGTTTCGATGTTGGTTGCATTCGCTTGCAAATATTCAATAGCTGCAACAATTTGTGATTCAGGGCAAACGCCGATTTGAGTTAAAACCCTTCTCAAATCCAGTTTTTTATCAATTGTTTTAGCATGCAATTTAATTTGTATGTTATTGGGTGTTTGCTTTTTACTTGGAGAGTATTCGTCGTGGGCGATGCTCAAATCACTGGTTAACTGTCCATCAGATATTGAGTGTGCATTTTCAACTTTATTACTCTCATAATAAAATGAAAAATGTTCACTGCTATCTAATATACCTTTGCTGTCTCGCTCATAGCTAATTTTACTCCAATTGATAGTATGAATCCCTAATTGGGGACCCTTTTTCTGTTTACTACTCAATCCATAATAGTAATTTGAGCCATACAAGCTGCTGCTGCGATATACTCTGTTGGCACTAAATGACTTGGCATTATTTAAAAGCCCTTTATATGCCAGGCAAAAACTGGCATCTTGGTAGAGCGCTGGATGTGATTTAGCAATCCTTTCAACGTTTTCATATACATAGTTACCAGCTTCTTTTTTGTCATCATTTGAGTTACCTAATCTGCCACACGCTTGTTTTATTGAGGGTTCTTCATTGGCAATAACATCGATAATCCCAATGCGTCCTATTTCAGGAGAAGGTTGTTGTCTGAAAATAGATTGTATTCTTTTTAATCGCTCATAGGCATAGGTATCAGTTGTTGTTAGGTAATGTGAACGCAAATGTACTTCAAATACTTTATGCCGATTTGGCATGATGCTTAAATCATCCGGCGCGATCAAATTCAAGTATTTTAAAACGGGTTGAGAAAAGCCCGGTAGTGATTTCATTATATTATTAAAAATTGATTGAAAATCTATTCCATTGTTGTTCGCTGAATACAGACTTCCCAAAATACTTGGTTTAGAAGCGAAATGCTTATTTGCTATCAATTCAAGTAAAGCGACGGCACTAAAGATGGCAATTTGTTGATCAGCGAAAGGGATTTTCGCGTCATCAGCTCTTGCAAGGGTCTCTGCGAATTTGTTTAATGTTTCAGCAAAGTCATGTAATTGGACTTTATGGGGTCTATTAATGAAATCATCAGTTAGTGGTAATGCGTTTAAAACATTTGAAAATTCTATCAGAGTCTTAATGGATGGGTTATTTCCATTCATCATGCTATTCATCAATTCGTTGAGTTGGTCAAGGTCTTCAAATTGATGCGAAACGTTAGCAGCATAATCCGTGCTATCTGCATCCTGAAGTGCTTGACGTTTAGTTGCGTAGAATTGTTCCCAATGAGATGCATCATGATTCAGTCTTTGATCAACATTTGCAACACGATTAAAGCGACTTAACGCTTCAGGATCAATAAAATCTTTTTCAAGTTTTTGAGTTGTAAGCTGTTTTGCTCTTTTTAGTAACTCAAGTCCCACTTTCTGGCGTTCGATACTAAATTGTTGATCTTTCGCGACTTTGCGTAGTTTTGTTGCTAAGAGTGTAGCCATTTCTTCAACTTCTTGTTGAAGTGGTGGTGTTGCTTCAATGACTTTTTCATACTTGTTTAATATATTTTCAAAAGTATGCTTTAGCATCTCATAATGGATTTCATCGTAATTTTCTTTGCTGATGCCATTATTTTGCATAAAAATTTGTAGTGCTTTCCAAGCAGAGCTTCCTTCTGGCTCAGCAATTACGCCAGTATGATAGAAAGGTGCACTGTCAATCTCAACGCCTGACATAAAGGAGATGTCATTGATAATTCGATTATAAAAATCTTTAGGTTCTACAGGTGTGCCGTTAAAATCGGGCAAAGATGGAGCAAGGCAGCGTTCAACAAATGCCTGTAAATGTTGTTTATTAAGTTCATCAGCATTAGCACAGCGAAATACCCGTACAGGAGCATGCAGTTTATCAACTTCACTATCGTCTTTAGAGCCATGCAGCCAAGTGCCAAAGCCTGTATTCCAAACAAGTAAGAGTACTTCGCCGTTTGGCAATTGCCGTAATTCGCATAGCATTTGCGCATTTGGCTTATTTTCGTTAGTTGATGCCAGTGGTATCAATACTTGCTGGTGTGCTTTGAAATCGTCCAATACTTTCTTAGAAAGTGTGTTTAAGGCATTTTTATGCAAATCGGTGAGTCTGTTATTGACGGCTGGTGCAGCGGGAGGTGGATTTGATTTTTTATGTTTTCTTTTTAAGCTAGTAGTGGTTGAAAAAGCGGTTTGATTCGATTGGTTACCAGATGGAAAACCAAATGTATTATCATCTAAATTTTCTTTATTGATTTTTTCTTGCTCAGTTAGCAGAGCATCTGCTTGTTTTTTGGTTTGTTCGATTAATGCTAAGGTTCTATCTAAGGTGCTTAAGATAGGTGAAATGTTCTTCTTTAAATCTGCCAACTTGAGTTTTGAAGAGGAATGGAGGTCGATTTTTTTATCAAAAAGCTGGGAAAAGAAGTCTGTGGAATAATGGATGGCGGTGTGGAAGTTTGCGCTAAGTGTTTTTGCTGTTTTAGTTGGGTAATATTTTAATATATCAATTGCGAGCAATAAATTTTCGTTTTCATTTGGGATCAGCGTTTTGCTTTTAGTCATGGAACACCTATGTTGGCAAACTTAGTAAAACTTGGGCCATTTTACGTTACTTAACGTGCTAACTCAAGCTTTTGGTTGCTCAACTTATAGGTGGTTTTCCTAGGTTTGCATGATATTTTAAATAGTCCGGTAACTGAATCTGCTATCGCTTTAATTTGCTAATGTCTAAGATATTTCCGGTAAAATCTTCGCTACCGTGATGTGAAAGCGTGATACTTAAGTCTGCGTAGATTTTCCCCCCGATTTTTTCCCATAGTCGGCAAAAGCTATAATCACTCGATAAGTATTCGCCGTTAACATTTTCTTGTTCAAAGAAAGAATAAAAATATTTTGCAACGTGCGGGGGTAAATCTTTGAAATTATCAATTTTGCGCTCAGGGTAAGCCGTGCACATCTTTTCCAAAACTTGGCGCTCTAATAACATAAATGCGGTTGCAACGTGCTTAACTTCAATCACATTATTTTTCATTTCGCGCGAGTCACTAAAATTGATAGCGTAATCAACTAATCCAGCTTTAATCAGGCGTTGAAATTCGCTCGCTGACAGCTTGTCGTTCATCACAAGATCTCTCATTTCTTTGCTTCGAAGCTTTTCCCATAGATATTTCTTTTTTGGAAACGTCGCGGCAATAATCGGTTTATGAGCGTTGATTAATTTACCGACATCTTCTGCCATCCAATTAATATCCGCATCAATAAAGAGTAGATGAGTGAGTGTTGGGTCACTTAAGAAATACGCTGCAAAGTGGTTGCGAGCCCTTGGAATAGAGCAGTCATTCAAACGAAATTGATGAACAATATCGACTTGGCTACTTTTCTGAAAATAGGCATAAGTCTTCACCAGTGAAATAGCATAACCGGTATGAACCTGCGCATCATAACTTGGTGTTGCGATAAGGATCCGCAGCTTCTTGCTGTTTTTTTGGTCAGTGTCTGCCACGCGCTTATCTCATGATAAAGGTGCTACAGACAATATCGGCATGTTAAGGCAGTGTCTTTATTGTGGAACTTTTTGAAGAACGGCGAGACAATAGAGTGCTTTGTTAACTGCGCTAGCGAATTTTTACCCTTTACCAAGCTTGCCCGCCGTAGCTTTAGCGTAGGCGGGTCAACGCTTTGAACGATGGTCTAGCTGTTGCAATAGTTTATTTCGGCTGGCGTGAGACAATTCATTATTATGCCAAAGGCGAGATAGCTCTTTGCGTTCAACCTCTAAAATTTTGCTCGATAAGGATAAAGCTGCCGTATTTTCAATCGATTCGTCTTGTTCGTGGCCGTCTTTTAGCGTTTTTAGCCGACTACTCAGATTTTTTTTACGCATTTTGTATTGCTCAATTCGTAACTGAACAGCCGAAAGTTGTTCGGGATCGTCATTAATAAGGTCTTGATATTCGATAAGCCAAACAAGCGCTGCTTGTGTCATCTTTTTTCGTGCTTTAAGTTCTGTTAATTGTTCTTGGTTTTTTTCTGCTTGGTGATAATGTGACACTTTGAGCACTTTCAAAATCCAAGGAAGTGTTAAGCCTTGTAATAGCAAGGTGCCGCAAATCACCGAAAAAGTAAAAAAGATGATCAAATCTTGGCTATGTGGCCCAAGCACAGGATTGGATATAACCGGTATCGAAAAAGCGGCAGCTAACGAAATGGCACCACGCATGCCAGACCAAGAAACAATGAATGGATACTGCCAAGGTGGATAAGGATCTTTTTCTCGTATCGACTTAAATAGAAAACGTGGCAAATAGCTACTTGGGTAAGTCCAGAGAAAGCGCCCGATGATGACAGACAGCACAACGATCAGGCTATACAGTGCCATCATGGAATGTGACATATTATCATCGACACGATCAATGATATATTTTAAGTTAAGTCCTACCAGCAAAAAGAGAATGCTTTGCAATGCAAAACTAATCGAAGTCCAGACCGATCGTGTTACTAGGCGCACTTCAGGCAAAAATCGATCGTAATAACGATGGCCGATGACCAGCCCGGCTACCGCGGTCGCTAATACCCCACAACCACCTAAACGTTCAGCAGGTAAGTAAGCAAGGAACGGTGTTATAAACGAGAACAACATTTGTTGGCGAGGGTCGGTTAGTTTTAAACGTAATTTACCCATGGCATTACCTAACACCAAGCCATAAATTGTCTCGCCAATCACGATCATTAAAAAGGATCCAAAGGCGCTGGCAGCAGAGAAAGAATGCGTCAAATAAGCGGCTAATGAAAACCGAAATAAAATTAAAGCGGTCGCATCATTGAGCATGGCTTCGCTTTTTAAAATGGTGAGAATACGTTGCGGGATATTGGCTTTTTCAGCAATCGCCATAATAGCGACATCATCAGGTGGTGCAACCACGGCGCCTAGCACAAACGCTAACGGCCAACCCAAATCGGGGAGTAATGTGTGGATGACAACAGCAACCAGTGCTGTCATAAAAATAACATGTCCAAATGAAAGCGAGATGATAGGGCGCAAATTCATTTTCATATCACGCCAAGAAGATTCCGCACTCATCTCATAAATTAACAACGGCAAAAAGATATCTAATATGAGAGATGATTTCACATGCACTTCGGGCATGAAGGGCAATAAGCTGATAAGCATGCCAATAATCACCAGCAAAAGGGAAGTGGGCACGGACACCTTGCGAAAAGTGATGCCAACCAGCGCGATGATACCTAAGAGTGCAATGAAGATTTCGATTTGGTCCATTTACTATAAATAGACCATTTATAAGGATTACGTATTTGTTAGAAAGTAAACAAATATTATGAGATGTAGGGGCCGACCACTGTGTCGGCCCTTAATATCCTGGTTTTAACGGGACGACACAGTGGTCGTCCCCTACGAAAGCGTTCCTAAAAAATTAGTTAGTCGGCGTAGTATTCTTCTTCTACAACTTCGTTGCCGTCAGCATCATAATAATGATGGACTTCACGTGGTTGATTGCCCTTAGGGCGACGTTGTTCATAACGGCGCTTTGCTTCGCCACGTTGTCTATCTTCATCGATCACCGCGCCACTAACCGCCCCAACGCCTGCGCCGATTAATGCGCCTTCGCCCGCATGGCCTGATAACGCACCAATGGCTGCGCCGCCAATAGCACCTAAAGCGCCACCACTTAATGCACTTTGTTCGCCAGTGGTCATATTGCTGCAGCCCACTAAAAAGCAAAGTGGTAATGCGCACATAAGTGTAGTTACAGTTTTCATTTCCCGTACTCCTAAAAATAGCTAAAAACACCGTAAATTTGGCAGATTTGTACACTAACCTTTAGGGTTTGTCTAGATATATCTACAGCTTGTCCTGCGTAGCGGTGCAGCCGCGAAGCAGGACGAGCACAAACGCCAATCCTTAACTAAAATGAAGGGGAATACGACAAACGAGGTCAGCATGGACACGATTACGCAATTTGGTAAAAAGCTAAGCAGTTGGTTTCAAGAAAAATTAGGATCGACCGGTGAAGATAAAGTGCTACTGCAGCATTATCGTACCGAGCTTACTGCTGCGTTGGATTCGCTCTCTAAAATTAATCAAGAGTTAACCCAAAATCGACCTATCCTGAAGACGTTGTCCTTTAGCGATTTAGATTGTTACGTTGATGATAAGCATCGTCATGCGTTAATTGAAATTAAAAGCAAATTAAAAGACGATATTACCCAATGTTATCAATTGATCGATGAATTTATTGCTTCAGGGAAAACACAGAATACCAATTTCGAAAAATTTGTTTCAGTGTATATTCGTAGTGGTTTATCATTAACAGGTATTAGCCAATATAATCCTGGTAAAGCCAATGCTTACCCAGAGGTTAATACACAATTTAATGTCTTAACCGAAAGCTCGCAGTCGGTGTTAGATCATGGTTTGGCGTTAACTAAAGCGTTAATCCAAACGTTAAAGAAGATCGAAGCGATAGTGCCTTAGCACGTTACATTGCCATTTAACCCCTGCCATTTTTTCTATAAATAAGTTAAAATGCTCCCCTAATTGAGTTAGGAGAGCATTGATGTTGTCAGGCGCGTATTCATTGACTGAAATTAACAATATCCTTAACGCAGCATGTGCCTTGCTTAAGGTTGATGAACCACAGTTGCTCAAACTCTCTCATGATGCACAAGTCGCTAACGCTTTTGATCAACAATTATTGCCAAAGCTTAAATTCCCAATCGATGATGCAACGCAATTAAGTAAAATGGTCATGGATACCTTTGATGAGCTTGAGCTTGAAGTTCGACCATTTAATCATAATCATCTATTGGCCTATTTGTTTACGAGCTATTTTCAAAAGGGCCAAGTCATTAATCTTGATAGCGTGTCTGCCGTAAATTGTTGGCATATATTGCATGTGAGTTTAAAAGAGCTCAAAAGTCATCCCAAACTCGATGCACAAGCAATTGAAGGTTTATGGTTAGGTTTTATTGGCCAGTTGGTTAAAACGGATAATGTCAGCACAGCACGTGCCATTCATAACTACTTACACTTAGCGCAAAGAATTGCCACGTCAACTGCTTGCGGTATGGGGGTCGCCAATACGGCTAAAGTGATTGGCTCTCCCTTACTAGAAGGATTGCAATTAAAAGGGCGTCTTGATCAAGTGGCTTTGCTGCAAGAATATCTTTTTATGGCAAAGGTCTGCGAAGGGCTTATACCGTTATTCACGCAACCTTTTACAGTTGATGCTTATTTACCATGGGCTTACCTAAAGGCGCATTTTATTCGATTCAAGCAACCTTATTAGGCGCGCTCTGCGACCCAACAACACCTTCCCTCTATCATTGCTATTCAAGCGATGTGGTTAAAGTTCAAACACAGCTGGCTGCCAGAGCACGCGTTAAGCAGGTGCGTTTTGCCAATGAAAGTGAATTAGACGATGATGATCAATTAGAAACAGTGGTTAATGACCTATCAGGCTTCTCTTTAGTGCCACCAGAAACATTGTTAGCCAATTTTCAATCAAAACGTTCTAAATCGGCATCGTCATCTCAAGATGTTGTTGAAGTTACTAGCTTAGATGAAAATCCTGGCGATATGAAAAAATCACGCAAAGGGTCTTTCACCTTCAGTGGTAGTCATAAAAAATAACAGCCAACTTTCTCACTATTAATATTTTTGTGCGAAAACATTTTTTAATACGGCGCGTTCTAGCCAAAAGCATATCTGACTGTTATATGTATGTATTAAGCGTGGATCTTTATTCTGCTATCTAAGTGGGAATCATAGCTACCCAAGGATGTACTTAGAAGATTAACTCTTTTTTAAGAACTGTCAGGGAAGACACGATGAAACATATCTCCCGTAATAAAAAATCCTTTTTATGGCAAGCCCTTTTGGCTTCGACACTGGTAACGGTTATCTCAGCGCCAGCTTATGGCGTGTTACTAGACCTTGGTGCGGGTGCTGCGAATAAGAACTCCGATGATGCGGGATTCTTCCCAACCGATGGTTATAACTACAAATTAGCGGGTATCACTTTCAACATTACCGATGGTGACAATATTGGTGTTTCGGCAGGGATTTCTGTCGATAACAATAACGGTGTTCCTGCAACACCGTTTGCCGGTGCGGTATTGAACTTTCAAGGTTCATCACAAGTAGCCGGAACTGTTGGTCCAACGAATCCAATGTTAACGTTCAACTTGGATGGCGAATCCTCTACCGTGCGATTTGCTGCGGATGTCACACTTTCTGGCGGTATCAATATGAATAAGGATGGCACCGTCGCTTTTGCAGATGGTGTTGATTTGGTATCCGGATACATTGATAACACGACTGGCACTGCAGGCAAAGGTAAAATTGTTTTCGAAGGTTCAAACGTTACGCACAGTAGTATTGGTAATACTAATGCTTTTCAATTAATTACGGCGAATTCAAATGGCGGCGGCGGTGAAATCATTATATTTGAAGGCCCAGTCGTTAAAGCAACCACGATTCATTTAAATGATAATGCGGCAGTAGGCTCAACCTTACAATTTAACAATGTGATTGGCCAAGTTACGGCAAATATTACAACCAAAACCAATGGATTAAATACCTTAGATCTGTTAGCAGTTGACACCCTTACCGGTAATATTGGTGCGGGTGGTACAGGTTTTGGCACGGTGAAAGTGGGCGCAACTGATAATACGACAGTGATTGGTAATATCGTTGCAACAACCACACAATTTCAAGCCGATAATACTTTATCCTTAGGCGATGGCAATACCATCACCGGCAATGTTGATAGCAAAGTTGCTGGAAGTGGTTCTTTAGAATTTCTTGGTGCAGGTAGCGTTTCGGGTACAATTGGTGCAACTAATGCATTAAACCAAGTCGTGTTGACAGGGGCAGGTAAAGCCGTAACCTTAAATGGCGACACCAAAGTAACTAATTCAATCAATTTTAGTGGTACGGCCAATGCGACGTCAGCATTAAATCTTGCTGATGGCGTTGATATAACGGGTGAAATTGATAACAAAACGGCTGCTACTGCGGGTGTTGTTAATTTCTTAGGTAACGGTAGCGTGAGTGATGCGATGGGTGGTACGAGAGCACTCACTGCTATTAACATTCAAGGCAATTCTAAAACAGTATCACTCTTTGATAACATTGAAGCAGACAGTTTGAATTTAACCGGAGCTAACAATACTTTAAATTTAAACGCTGCTGTTACGGTTGCGAATACACGATTCTCAGCTGAAAATACAATTAACTATGTAGCACCTACTTCTGGTCCCGTCACCGGTGCGATTGATAACATATCAGGCGTTGCAGGAACAGGTACACTTAATTTTAACAACGATATTACTGTTACAGGGCTTGTCGGTGCAACTAAGTCGCTAAAAGCAATCAACATTCTTCAAGCAGGTACCGACGCCACATTTAATAGCAACGTTTCTGCCAGTGCGATTAATTTAAATGCATTAAATACTTCGGCGATTTTTTCAGATAATGTGATAGTTACCGGTGCGATCGATAATACCAGTGGTGTTCCGTTTACAGGAACGGCCAATTTCTTAGGTAGCGGTCAAGTCACAGGCAACATCGGCGCGACAAATAACCTATTTAGTTTAAAAATAAACTCTGCAGGTGGCGCAACCGAAACGGTTGAATTAAACGGCGCTATCGTGAAAGCGGCAGTGATTAATGTGAACGATGATGGTGCGACACCAACCACGTTAACGTTAAATAATGCTGCAATGGCTCTGACAGGTAATATTACAACCACAGCAAATGATCTAAGCATTTTAAATGTGTTAAATGCTGCGACGATCACGGGCCAAATCGGTGCTGCGGGTAATGAATTTAATTTAATGAAAGTAGCGCAAAATGGTAACACCAAAGTAGATGGTGATATTTTTGCGAATACCGTGCAGTTTAATGGTAACAATACCTTAACCTTAACCGACGGTAGTGGTATTACCGGCAATGTAACAACCACTGCAAATAACCAAGGTATTTTAGCTCTGCTTGGCACCAGTAATATTACAGGTACGATTGGTTCGGCAGGCCTTGCACTAAATGCAATTAATTTGCTAGGAACCAATAAAGTACTCACCATCGGAAATGACACTTTTGCGAATAACATCAATATTGCGGATAATGGCGAAGTGATTATTGTAGATGATGCTGATTTCACCGGCAACATCAATAACACCAGTGGTGTAGACAACAAAGGCAAACTCACCTTTGAAGGCACGGGCTCTGTTTCTGGCAATATTGGTGCAGCGAATACATTGAATCTCATCACCGTGAATAGTTTGGCAGGTGCTGGAGCAGAGACAGTTACTTTATCTGGAAACATAGTTCGAGCAACCAATATTACAGTAAATGATAATGGCGCGGATATAACGACTTTAAAACTTGATAATGCTGCCATGGTATTAAGCACCGGTATTATTAGTACAAAAAGCGACAACCTGAATATTTTAGATATCAATAATGCTGCAATCGTAAATGCTCAAATTGGTACTGGCCCTGCTTTGGATGCATTTAACTTGATTAAAGTCGGCAAATTGGGCAATACAATTATCAACGGCGATATTTTTGCCTATACTACACAATTCCAAGCGGACAATATCTTAACGCTAACAGATGGTAGTGAGATTGACGGGAGCGTTGATTCAATCGCGTTTAGCCAAGGTAAGTTGGTTTTTGCCGGCGATAGTAAAGTTACGGGCACTATCGGTGCTACACAACAATTAAACACGGTAACTTTGATTGGTGCTAATAAAACAGTCGATTTCTTCGGTGATATCAAAGCGAGTTCGGTTAACTTTGGCGTGCTTGCCAACAATGCCACAACGATCAACCTTGCCGATGATGTTGATATTACTGGTAAAGTGGATAACACCACCGGTAGCAATAATGTAGGTATCTTGAATTTTGCCGGTAATGGCTCTGTTTCTAGCACGATTGGTGCAACGAATTCGCTTTTCCAAGTCAATTTACAAGGTGCGAATAAAACTGTCACATTTAGTGATGATGTTAAAGTTGGCACAGGTAATATTAACTTTGCTCTAGCCTCAAATGCGACTTCAGTTTTAGTGATAGGTGATGGCGCAAACATTACGGGAAATATTGATAATACCACTGGGGCTAACGGTAAAGGCACGTTGACCTTTATTGGTGACAGTAATATGAATGGCACTATTGGTGCAACTAATTCGCTTGCCAATGTTTTCTTAAATAATGTAGGGAAAACGGTTAATTTTGCCAATAATGTAAATGCTGATGCATTTGTATTTCAAGCAAACGGTTCAGCGACGCTTGCTAGTGGAATCACCGTTTCTAGTCCCATTACGACGACAGCAGCAGGTCAAGGTAATTTAACCTTCTTAGGCAATTTTACTGTTAACAACCAAATTGGTGCACCTGGTGGATTTGAATTAAATAAAATTACGGTTAATGGCACTGCAGGGCAAACGGTTTCGCTATTTAATAAAATGTATGCAACAGATATCGATATTAATAATGGCGGTACACTAGCGGCACTTGGACCAAACATTGTGTTGGGTGGTGATGTTAACTTAATTAATGGGACATTAGCCGTTGCTGCGGCAGCACAGCCAGTAAGTATCACAGGGAATTTAGAGGTTGATCCGTTTACTACTCTGCAATTCGATTTGAATACATTAACGCCAGTTACGCCGTACCTTGATGTAACTCTGAATACTAATATTCCCACAACCGCAAATTTAAAATTAACGAATACCCCGCAAGCTTATGCTGCAGGGAATTACGATATTACTTTAGTGAACTCAGGGGCTGGTGGCATTAACGTACCGAATAATGTGCTTTCTGATAGTTTATTACTCAATTTTGATGTAACCGCACAGGGCGGTACTAAATTACTCTTGCACATTGACGTTTTACCATCTTCGCTCTTTGCTAACCGCATTAACACCGTGGGTGTAGCAGGCGCCTTAGATGCCATGGCGGGTAAAGATTTCTTAGGTTCATTGCAGAACTTGCTCGATCAATTGCCCTACTTTAGCACCCAGCAACAATTAAATGATGGATTAGCCGCATTGGCACCGATTGTTGATGGCAGTTATATGCAAGAAGCCTTCTCTGCTCAACTATTAGGATATGGTGCTGTTTCTGATCGTATTCGTTATTTAAGACAGCGTAAATTGATACCTACCGTTAACAATCATTTTGATACCGGTATTGCATCGGGCGATGATTGGGATGATAACGGTCATGGTCGTTGGTTTAAGCTCTATGGTCAGTATTCCGATCAAGATGTTCGTGAACAAGTAGCGGGTTACAATGCAGAAACCTGGGGCTTAGCAATCGGTAGCGATGTCAGCTTGAACGACTTGAACTTAGTGGGTGCGTCGCTGAATTTTTCGCATACCTATGTTAATCATGATGTCTCGGATAGCAAATCTTCAATCTACAGCTTGCAAGGTGCCATTTATGGTGAGCAAGACTTCTGTGATTGGTTCTACTTTAACTGGGTAACCTCGGTTGCTTATAACAAATACACGACTGAACGTAATTTTAACTTTGGCTTGTTGCCATTAAGTCCTAAAGCCGATTTCAATGGCTGGCAGTTTGGTGCCAAAGGCGAGTTAGGTTATGAATACCTCTACCGTGGGTTCCATGTGGTGCCTAATACCTCGCTCTATTACTCCTATTTAGGATTAACAGGTTATAACGAGTCAGGCGCAGGCACGGCTAATCAAATGGTCGATGCACAGCATTACAGCATGTTAAAAGGCGGTATTGGTGTCAGAACCGCTTATACTTGCCCGTATGATATGGGTGATAGACGTTCGCTGATTTTCCAACCGGAAGTTCGGATGAATTTCTTCTATGACTTCATTAACGACAACATGCAAACCACGTCGAACTTCACTGGTGGCGGTCCAAGCTTTGTAACGAATGGCTTTACCCCAGCGCCTGGTAGCTTTAACGTGGGTGCAAGCTTGTCGATGTTCAGTGATTTCAGCAATTACGTGGTCACAATGAGCTACGATTTTGAAACCAAGGCTGACTACACTGCCAATGCCGGCTTCTTGCGCCTGCGCTACGAATGGTAAACTAAATAGGCACCCAAATACAGATTTGGGTGCCCTTAAGTTTTTTTAATATTAATCAGGTTTCGTTTTGATGGTCGCAAGCGGTCTTTTATGTTGATGTTGCAAAGCATACCCTTTTGTTGAAATACCAAAATCACAATATAAATCAGTATCTGAAACATCCTCATCAATTTCATTAAGATAGTTATGCAATATGTCTACCCTAGCTAATGGTAAGTCGAGAATTGCTTTAGGGAATTCTGTAAAAGCGTTATTTGCTAAGTTAATAAATCTCAATTTTTCGAATCGATTTAAACCTTTTGGTAGAAAGTGCAGCTTGTTTGACCCTAATAAAATTTCTTCGCAGTTTTTCAAATGCGAAGAAAAGTTGGGATTGTTAAAGAGTGCCTCTGGAAACCGTGTCAAGTGACAACTAGAATAGTTTGCAATAGTGTCATTTTTCGGTAGCCATGCATTTTCTGTAAATACTAAAAGCACGATAGTTGTATTTATTTGGTCTAGCAGTTGATTACGAATAATCAGTGAGCGTGGAGTTATGTCATTTGGCAGCGTTTTGAGCTGATTCAGTTGAGATTTTAAATTATCATATAACGTTTTAAAATGAGCAATGTAAGAGTGGTTACTCCAGGCGTCTAGACAAACAGCTGCAAAGGGTGCATAAAGGGAAAAAACTCTCCAGTCCCAATAGAGCAATAATAGATGAGATGGAATCGCTAAACCTGTTGCTAAAGTACTTGCATAGGGATATTTAGTTAAAAAGAGCCTAATAGCATGCATAATTTTACTATCACTTTCAGGTGAAAGTCGAATGTAATTACTTAACGACCGCTTCTCAATGATCTGATTGGCATTTTGCAGAAAATAGTCTATTTCACACTGCTGCAGAGAAAATAGCTGTTGTGACTGTTCATAAATTCCGCCAAGATTATTTAAAAGCTTTGGAGAAAGCGTCTTTACAAGTATTGTTTTAAGACGTTCACGATATTATTGATGAAGAACTAATGTGGCATACTTATAATTGGTAAAAAGTAAAGCTTGCCTATCCTTTTCGGATAAAAACTCAATGATATCTAAACAGCGTTCTGTAGGCAGGTTATTGAGCGGGCTTTGACCGTCTGCTAGAGGGATTTCAGCTGGATGCCTACGTGTTACTAAACGCCGTACATTTCTAATAGTATCTGTAGTTATCTCCCAAGCACCTCTTTTGCGTAAAGTGTTTACCTGTGTGAATGCATTTAGCATGACGTGTCATTTGCTCCGATTTAAAATAATCAGAAACAAAGGTATCAAACTAACCATTGTCATTCATGTCATGAAAATCACTATTTAGCATGAACGGTTGCTAATCTTAGATGAATGGCAACTCATTTAGAGTGTATCGGGCTTTACCCATGACGCGGCACAGCTGCCAATATAATATTCTACTGTGGCTAACCCAGCTCCCATTAAACCCGGTAAAATGATCCAAGTTGCAGTTGAAGTCGCGCCAATCACTGCAGCACCGCTTGCAGGCATCATGACATTAATTAAACCCAAGCTTAGACCCACCGTGGCACCGACTAGCATCGTGTTGAGCATTCCAAGATTGTTATATCCCGCCCAAAGGTAAGCGAGATCAAACATATCGAAACCTGCACCAGATACGGCTTGAGTTTCATGAGTTGTTAAACTTTGCATAATATCATCCTTGATTGCAAAAGAAGCACACTTGATTCTATTTTTCCATAACTGAATCTTGCCAGCAACTCGTTATTCAGGGCGCAATGGTTGACGTTGTGGCGTGGGATCACTTGGCGGCACAATCGGATTGAGGTCTTCATTTGCTTGTTCACGATGACGTGCAAATGCGTTTAATGATGCTTGGCGTGGCCTGTCATTCATGGGTTCAAATTGCTGTGGTGGTAACACGGGTGCATTGGTTTTTGCAAAGATCTGTTTAACCGAAGCATCATAACTTTGCAACGTTGCCGCTTGTTCGGGATTCATCTTATTTAGGCTTTTTAAATAGTTATTCACTGAAAGTTGCGTTTTTGGTGAGAATACCGGAATTTTATCGGGGTGTTCGTGCAATAACTGCTGTAACGTAGCAAGCGCGGTAACAGGATTGGGATCATCAACTTCAGCAAGCTTGTCTTTAGTTAATTTAACACGATGAATCACGGGAAGCTGTTGCTGTTCTTTTTCAAGTTGTATTGCACGTTCGTTTGAGGTTTTGGATAAAGGTTCAATGATTGCTTTTTGCACACCATATTGAAGCGCGGCAGGTATGGCCATTGCTGCTGCCATTAAAGCAGCAGGTATTGAGCACAGTTTCAAGAATATTGAATTGTTCTTCCAGGCATATTGTGCGAACTGGGTGCAATTTTCAAACGTCTTTTTAGGATTCAATACAGCCTTAATGGTCTCTGCTGCACAGGCTAAGCCTGCCATCGGAATCAAGCCAACGCCTAATGCGATTTTACCCAATAAGGGTGTGTCGGGATTTGCTGCTTTATTAAGCATTTTTCCGCCCAACCAACTTATCGCGTTAAGAGGGTTCCAGGCGCTCAAGTTTTCTAAGAACGTCTTTTTCCCTTGATTGGCTGTGATAGAATGCTGATATTTTAAGGCGCCATTAAAAACTTCTTGTGGATTTCCAAACCCACCCCAAGCTTTTTCTTGAAAATAAGATCGTAATGAGGGTTCAGCGCCAGATGCTAAGATTTGGCCAGTTGTCGCAGAACAATTTTTAGTGGCAAGATTAAATTTTTTGCCATCATCCGCTAAATGACGCATTTTTTTTAGCATGCGTTCTATATTGAGCCCACGTTGGAAATTCTCACTAGCTTGTAAACCACTTACGGGCATCCTGACAACGTTATCAGGAGAATGCCCGCGGGTGAGAACGGATTGATAATCTCCTTGCAATAGCGGGTCGACTTTATCGACTAATTGTTTTTCTGCGAATAAAATCATTTGTTTATCAAACATCAGATCTTTTTGTGATTTGGCATTTTTTTGTACTTGATCAAAAATGTCTTTCGTCATTGTTTCTTTAGTGACATGTTTATGCTCTTCTGGAAGGAATTGTCGCCATTGTTCAATATTTTGCGTGTCTTTTAGATTGGGAGGGTAGGTTTGATCGAATAGCACAGCAAGTATTTTATCTTTTTGGCTATTAAATGGTGTCATCTGACAGAAAATTGCAACGCTTTGCGCAGGATCCAATATTTTGGATACTTCCTCTAGTTCATAATCAACCCAGGCCTGTGCTGAAAATCGTTCGTCTTTTTTGGCTAGTAGCGGTAAGCGCTCGATTTCAGACAAGGCACGAATTTGTGTTATTTCAGTTTTTATTTTGTCATTTTTTTCTAATTCCATCGTGCCAATAAGAATGTCGCGCTTCGTGGTCAGTATGTCATGCTCTTCTGTGAGTTCTTGCTTTTTGCCCTGAAGATCTTCTTTGATTTTTGTGATGTCTTCTTTATCTAAGGCTCTGGGATTTTTGACATTCGCTTGCCAGTTATTCACATGTTGTTGTAGCAGTTGCAATAATGAGCCTTCCACGATAAGCGTTTCACTGACAGACAGTTTTTTTTCAAGAACGCCAATTGCTTCAAAGGCATCTGCGACATCATTGATTTTTCGTTGTGTTTCTAACAGTGTTTTCTGATCGGGGTTCAAAGAAGTCAGATGCGCTATCTCTTTGTCTGCGAGATTCACGGTTCTTGATCCTAAAGGCCCATGGTAAGTGCGCTTTTCTCTACTTTGTGCAAAACGCGGGTCAAGCTCTCCTACGTCTACGCCAATCCGTTCTGATACATTATCAGTATTCATATTTTTTCTTAAATCAAAGCCGGCGTCACTTCCTGGCCACCAGCTAAAATACACTTTGTAAACATCTTGCTTTTTAACACGATTATTTTCATCGAGAATATTTTGTGTTGTACGCTCAAAAGGGATCACTTTTTTATTGCCTTTAAGACAATATTGTTGGATCAGTTGTTTACTTTCTTGATTGGCTGGGAACGTGATTTCAATGGCTGCATGTCCCACATTGCCGCCGAAGAAGCTAGCGTCTAGGAAATGCGCCATGCCATTTCCACCATTGGTATGCGTACCCCAGGTGTATAAGGAAACAGAGCTGCCTTTGATGTCACCCTTGGCCATAAATGATCTCCTGGCTGAACAATCGATCTTAATAAGCCATAGCCCATAGAAAGCGCCGTTACCTCATTTTTAAAAGAAATAAGGATGAAAGGAAGACCTATCATTAAAGGGGAGAGTCATTTAGAAAGTCGTTATTTTTTGCCAAAGCGGCCCAAAGCAATCAGTGCAATACCTGCTACCAGTGCTAAACCACCCGCAATCGGAGGGATCTGAATTCTTTCTTTGGATTCAGCCGTAATTTTAAGATCGCCTAATTTAACCACGTCTTCCTTTTTCGTGTAGCTAAATCCTTGATAGGACAAAGCGACAATGCCAAATATAATCAATAGCAATCCAACGATATTCGTAAATGATTTCATGGTGATTTACCTTAAAAAATCGCTTGATGTGTTCAGCATAGCTCATCATAGTGATTGTCTAAAGCTAGCGTGATTGATATGATGCGAACATTTGCAGTTAGGCAATAAGCTCACGGCGGTATAATGTTAGGCGATAGACTAATAGATCTCATAGAATCTGGTTCACAAAACCCCTCCTCAGAAATGCTTCAAAAAATCAGACAATTAATCGCAAAAACGCATTCCGGGATCGACGATTCATCTCGAGGCTATAGCGCAACTCACGCCGCCGTTAAAACAAAAAATTTTGCTGCATTAGAAATTTTGGTTTTAGAAGGGGGGGCCAGTTTATCTGTTAAAGATAATCAAGGCATGCGCCCTAAATCCTATGCTGAGTTTGATGAAGGTTTGCGCAATAAGATCGATGCACTCAGGACTGAAAATAAGCGTCGTCGTCATACAAGTCAAAAACATTTACATGATCTCATTCGTGAAGGCAAAAAAAGACCTGTCAAAGCAAGAATCGCTTCTCATCCAGAAGAAATAAACGAGACAACCTATTGTCAACGTAATGCTGGGCATATTGCTGCACTTTATTATCCAAAATGTATGCCTTGGTTAATTGAAGCGGGGCTTGATTTGCATGCAAAAGATGACATGGGTGATAACACTTTGCTGCTGATACAACGTGACAAAGCGAGTAGAGCAGTCATGATGGAGCATTATAAAGCGCTGTTCCTTTATTCATTAGATGAAAGTGAACAAATGCGCAATCTTCAACACTTGATCGATGAAATGAATGCTGGCTTGACGACGACACAAAGAAAGCGATCAGTATCACAACCCAATCAAGCGCTCTCGCGCGTTCTTTCATATCGTAATCTCGGTGTGGCAGATCTAAGTCATGGTAAGAGAAGGGGTAACAGAACCGCTGAAGATATTATCAAAGACGATTCAATAACCCAGTTAAAAGCCTATATAGAAGAACACAAAGCATCTGTTCAAGATTTTGTAGAACAAGCAGTGCAAGCACAAGCAGTTCGAGTGCTTGCTTGGTTATTAGAGCATCGTGCAACGCTTTCAAGGGATCTTTTAACGAATATCACCAAAGAGCAAGCCACTTTTTGGTTTAGAGTGCTTGAACGTTTAGAATACTTAACCGCACGTCGACAAGATGCTGCATACTTAACAGAATTACAAATGACACAAGTACATTTGCAACGTATGCTTATTGAACTTGGCTTAACACCTACTTTTTCACCTCATCAATATCGCGTAATACCAGAGAGTGAATTAGAAACTCTCTGTGCGGAGCAAGGCCTTGACTTAAAATTAATGGAAGCACTTTGCGCGATCTGTTCTGGATGGGATGGCGACAATAATATATATCGATTTAATGCGATGCAATTTAAACATGCTGCATTGGGGTTGCTCAATTTATATTCAGCAGCTGAGGTGTTCACAGGTTTAACGGCATTAGCGCCTCATTTGGTGGCGTCTCAAAAAATGATGTTATTCTATTTTATAAAGGAGCTAGTATTAGCTGAGGCGGCGCATGCTTATCTCGATAGACATCTATATAGAGACAGATTAAACGCGTTGTTCAGCGCAATGCAATTAGCCACTGATTCTGCTGTTTATGAGGCTTTATTGACGATAATCAATCTCCAGCGGAAATTATATAACCCATTAAAACCTATTTCATTTACTATCAATGGATTGCTTGAAGAACAAGGGTATCGCGCTTCTAGAGGTACAGAAGCACAAGTCGCAGGGCCTTTACCCAAATTTATCGAAGCAGAACAATTCGCTGAAGCCTGTCGTGCAATCACACTCTCGTTTTATCAGCGGTTAACCCCTGCAGAATTCGGCAAAAATCTTTGGCAAAAAGAAACAAAACATCATACCTCACCGAATATAGTTAAGTCCCAAGTCTTATTTGATAATTTGCAGCAATATGTGGTTATGGAAATACTTAAGCGCCGAACTTTAGCCCTGCGACTTGAGTATATTCTAATGATTATTTCAGCGTTAGAGTTGTTACTTGAAGGCGATATGCCTGATTTGAATTCAGGTATGGCGTTGTTATCGGCGTTGAACACTAGCAGTATTTGCCGGCTTAAAAGAACCTTTGCAGCGCTGCCTAAGGGAACGAGCGAAAGATTGGCAGCGATCGATGAAAAGCTCGCCGGTGCTAATAACTATCGTGGGCAACGAGCCATCATGCGCGAAAAACCAAATTCCTTGCCATTTTTAGGTGTCTACTTGCATGATGCAACCGGTAATTCAGAAAATAGACTGCTGGGTGCATCTGTGCAGCAAGGACAATTTATCGATGGTTTAGCGAAAAGAAAATCTAGACTTAGCAATGTTCGAGCACAATCTGCAATCACCTTACTACCCATACTACAATCATGGCAAAGTATCGATGAGAACGAAATGATTCTACTGTCACATCAGATTGAAAGTTGGGTTTTATATCTGGACAATGATGTTTCAATAGATTATGCATATCGATTTATTGCAATTAATGCTGAGACAGCTTCACAATGTAAAATATCTTATGGCAATGGTTTGTATAAAGACGAAGCTGCATTGGAGCAACTATTGTTATGGTTGCGAGACTATATTATTAGAAATCAATTTAAAGATTTGGAAAAAATTGAGTCTTTCACACAATTAATCAAAGGATTAAAGCTGTGTGAAGAAGCTGATGCAAATCAAGAGATGATCGAACGCCATCGATTACCGTTTATGGTTTGGGTTCAAAGCTATCAGACAATTGCGCTTACGCAACAGTTTGCGCGTTTGAGCTTGCCAGTCGTTGACGCAGGTGAACGAGATGAATTGTCAGAATCATTGGTTGAGAAGCAATCGCATAAATTTGAACGTAGTTAATAGTCAATGTTATGCGTTGGCGCGTAGGTTGGTCGTCGCGCCAAGCTCTGCGCCCAACGCGGCTGCGACGGTTGCTTTAATTTGTGCGCATTTAGCATTTTCTGTTGCCTGAAACCCTGCTACTGCTGCTGCATGTTGGCTGTGGGGTGCCGCTGTACCTATCAATCCTCCACAACTTGCGCCGACGGCTGCTGCGGCCTCTGCTTGTTTAACAAGTTTATGCATCTGTTGTTGACAGCTTGCGGCTTCAGCGGCTAAAGCATTATCCTGTTGTCTACTCGTTTCAGCTGTATTTTCCACGGCAGCTTGCATTGCTTTGACTCTTGCACCTTCATTGCGGCCAAAGGTTTTCTTAATAAAGCCAACCGCGCTATCAAAAGCATGGTCGAGTGATTCAGTAATATCATGTAATTTCGTAAACAGCCTAGAACGTTCGGTTTCAACTGCGGTGAGGCGTTTAAGTGTTCTTTCGATTCTTTGCTGAAGCTCTTTTTCTTGGCTTTTAAGTTTTAAAATTTTTGCAGTATTTAGCAAAAAGGAAGGAGCTGCAGTTTCGTTACTCATGATTTTAGTCAATTTCTCTTGTTTTTTCCTTGCAAGATAGGTTCTGTGTGCGTTCAGTTCACTTATTTTCTGACTTAGGTATTCTTCTTTTTTATCTAATTTAGTAAGCCGTTCTTGCACTTCTTCAGGAATTTCAATCGGTTCTTGTTCTTGCGCTGTAGCTGAGGCAACCTTAAGTGTTCGAGAAGAAAGTGATTTTTGAATTTTATTGCGCTCGTCATTGAGATTGCTCATTTCTTCAGCACATAAATGTTCTTGTATTTCAGACGCCGCATCATCTTCTAAGATATTGAAATACTCATTCAAATCTTTATTCTCTGTTGGTGTTAAATGTTTTCTTTGATTTTCAACTGTTCTCTCTAGCTCTGACCGTTCTGCGGCCACGCTCTTTAAGAGTTCAGTATCGCTGTCGATCTCGGCTTGATGCATTTTTGCTTGTTGTTCAAGTTGCTCTATACGATTTAGCACTTCATTTTTATCATTTAATAAGCTTTTGATTTCAGTTTGTGCTTCGGCGTTAAAAACTTTTTGTCCATCAATTTCATAATTATTTAATGTATTATGTATATTTTCATCGTGCCGCTTTTTATTGCTTAGGCGCAGATCTTGAATTTCATTGTAACGATCCGACAGCCTAGTAACTTGTTCAAAAATGTCCTCTAAGTTTTTCATGGTTTTTTCATGAATGTCTTTACGCATTTCAAATAGTGCTTCTTCCATTTGTCGCTTGCTGTCAGCTTCTGTGCCTAATTTACGCAATTGCACATCGCTTTCTTCTCGTTTTAGGATATCGCGAATGGCATCGCGATATTGTTTCATTTTTTCTTCGTAAGCAAATATCGAGGCGGCTTCTTTTTCCAGCTGTTGGCTAATGGTTCGGTAAACTTTTAATGCTAATTGCATATCAAGTATTTGCTTTTGTTCATTGAGAGCTTCAATTGCTGCTTTATCGGTGGCAGGATTGATAGATTTAAATTCGAAAATAATATTGTCGATTTTCAGATCAGCGCACGCCTTCGCCAACATGGATTCTTTACGCATGGCATCAGATTGATTGGGGTTGGCCATTTTTTCGCTTAGTGTAGGTTCACCTAAGCGATAATCTTTACGCATTAATAATCGGTCAAGGCTCTCTTGGGTGCGACGAAAGCCTTGTAAATCAAAGATGTTAAACTGAGATTTTTGCAACATAAGTTAATCTTTTATGGCCGATTTACTTATGAGACATAGTAGATAAGTTTTAGTTCCCTAAAACGCGCATCTGCTCGTTAAGCACAATGCCCGCCACCGCCTAAGAACTGCATGGCGCCATCATAATAAGCGTCATGTTGCGATGCTGAAATTTCTGCCTCATTGTGCGGCGATAACTTCCATGCTTCATAGCATAAATAACCCAGCGTCAATAGAGCGGTCGCAACGAGCATTTCGTTATATAAGCCGCCTGAGATTTGACCAAGATCGTTGTCGTTAAGAAGTTGCATGGAACACCGCTGTGTTATTTGGATTGATTGAGTATGCGTATTATGTCGTTAAGATAGCTAATAGTCAAACGTAGCGCTTTTTGGTAGCCTTGTCCGCCACCAATCAGTGCGCTCAATTATTTTACGGAGCGCGGGGCATTAATTAGTTTATTTACCAACCAATAGAATATTTGCTATGGTTGTAAAGTTAAAGACAAAATGCAGAAACTGCATCATAAGGAACATTGCGTGGAAAAGTTATGGTTGAAAAGTTATGAGCCTGGGGTGCCGGAGTTCATTAACCCTGATCAATATAGCTCGCTTGTCGACTTAGCAGAGGAAAGCTTTGCAAAGTTTAAAGATAAGACATGCTACACCAACATGGGTGCCAGCCAGACTTATCAACAAATCGACGATAAGAGCCAAGCGTTTGCTGGCTTCTTACAACATACCTGCCAATTAGCCGCAGGTGAACGTGTTGCCATTATGATGCCAAACGTCATGCAATATCCTGTGTGTCTATTTGGTGTTCTACGCGCAGGTAATGTTGTGGTTAATGTTAACCCGCTGTATACGCCCCGCGAATTAAGACGCGTGTTACAAGATTCTGGTGCTAAGTGCATCGTCGTGTTAGCCAATTTTGCACATGTGCTTGAGCAAGCGCTTGAAGGGACTGACGTTAAGCATGTGGTAGTTACCGAGCTTGGTGATTTATTAGGTTGTCTTAAAGGCGCGCTGGTCAATTCTGTCGTCAAATATGTCAAAAAGATGGTTCCAGCTTGGCATATTCAAGGTGCATTCCGATTTAAAGACATCATTTCTGATAAACATAAACAGGCTTTTAAGCGTGTTGAAGTAAAAAGCGATGATCTGGCCTTTTTACAATATACCGGCGGCACCACTGGCGGTGTTAAAGGGGCGATGTTAACGCATCGCAATATGGTTTCAAATGTCCTGCAGGCTTCTGCTTGGATCGATCGTTCGCTATTACATCGAACAATCGAGGGCGGCATCATTACAGCGTTACCGCTTTATCATATTTTCTCGCTTACCGCGAATTGTCTCGTATTTTTACGTGTTGGTATCCCTAATATCTTGATTACCAATCCACGAGATATTCCAGGCTTCATTAAAGAATTAAAGCGCCAACCTTTTGCAATTATGACAGGCGTGAACACCTTATTTAATGCGCTATTGCATAATGAAGAATTTGCCAAACTCGATTTTTCAAAATTTATTTTTACGTTAGGCGGGGGAATGGCAGTTCAAAGAGCGGTTGCTGAAAAATGGCAGAAAGTGACGGGCGTCGCTTTAATTGAAGCTTATGGCTTAACCGAAACCTGTCCTGCAGTCACTATTAATCCCATGAATTTACAAGCTTACAATGGTGCGATTGGTTTACCTTTATCGTCGACAACTATCAAAATTATCGACGATAATAATCAAGAAGTTGGATTAGGCGTGGCGGGTGAGCTTTGTGTTCAGGGCCCACAAGTCATGCGCGGTTATTGGAATCAACCAGACAAGACAGCTGAAGTAATTGATGCGAATGGTTGGCTGCATACCGGTGATATTGCGACGATTGATGACAAGGGTTTTGTGCGTTTGGTTGATCGCAAAAAGGACATCATTATTGTTTCTGGTTTCAACGTTTACCCCAATGAAGTTGAAGATGTGATTGCCACTTTAAAGGGCGTGAAAGAAGTTGCCGTGATCGGTGTTAAAAATGAAGAGCATGGCGAAATTGTTAAAGCCTTTATTGTAAAATCCGATCCTGAGCTGACTTCTGCGCAAGTGGTTGCGCATTGTCGTAAGGATTTAACGGGTTATAAAGTGCCAAGAGAAATTGAATTTAGAGAAGAGCTCCCCAAAACGAACGTCGGCAAAGTGTTACGACGTGCCCTACGAGAAGAAGAAGAGAAGAAACAATCTAAATAAACATTAAGCTGGTTTGAGTCTCGTATACTCAAACCAATTTGCTCGTAGGCTAGGCGACAAGCCCTCGAACAACAGGAGCGTACTCTGGTACGTGACTGTTTGTGAGAGGGCGAAGTCAACAACGCATACGAGCAAATTGGGAAGAGTATTAGAAGGCGGTCTTCTCAGTTTCGTGCGTCAAAGCCGCACCTTCAGGTAACGTGACATTCAATTCCAATACAGAGTAGTCACCACTACGCTCTAACTGTACCTTAATTTGATCTTGATCCACTTTGATGTATTTACTGATTACTTCAATCAGCTCTTTTTGGAGCTGCTTCATAATATCAGTACCACTCTTACGAGTGCTTTCATGTGAAACAATGATCTGTAAGCGTTCCTTCGCAACGGATGCTGCTGTTCTCTTTTGGGTCAAAAAGCGTAGAAAATTGATAATCTTCATGCCGGGCTCCGAAACAGCGCAAGTTTATCCCATATTTTCTTAGTCCAATTTTTTGCTGAGGAATCAAAGGGAATTTTTTCACCCAGCAAACGGCGTACTGCTTGTTCATAAGCCATACGAGCGTCACTTTGTGTATCGAGAGTCACAGGCACACCACGGTTAGAAGAAGTTAACACAGCCGGAGATTCTGGTATGACGCCAAGTAAGGGTACAGAAAGGATTTCTAACACATCATCAACAGACAGCATTTCACCACGCTTAACGCGTGCTTCAGAATAACGTGTTAGCAATAGGTGTTCTCGGATAGGAGTCTCTTTGTCTTCCGCGCGCTTCGATTTGCTTGCTAAGACGCCCAAGATTCTATCGGAGTCTCTCACCGAAGAAACTTCGGGATTGGTTACGACAATTGCTTCGTCGGCAAAATAAAGCGCCATCATTGCACCCTTTTCAATACCGGCAGGGGAGTCGCAAACGATAAAGTCGAACTCTTTTTTGAGTTCGTCAATGATTTTAGCGACGCCTTCTTTAGAAAGCGCATCTTTATCACGTGTTTGTGAAGCAGGCAGAATATAGAGGTTTTCGACGCGCTTATCTTTGATGAGTGCCTGGCTTAAATTGGCATCACCATTAATAACGTTAACAAAATCATATACAACGCGACGTTCACAGCCCATGATAAGATCCAAATTACGCAAACCAATATCAAAATCGATAACGGCTGTTCGGTATCCCATACTGGCAAGCCCGGCGCTGATCGCGGCGCTGGTCGTGGTTTTTCCCACCCCACCCTTTCCGGAGGTAATCACGATGACTTTGGAGGTTGAGTTTTTCAAGGCTGAAGTTCCTCTCAAGTAAACAATACTGCAATAGTTACAGTGTTTAACCTAAATGGAGCGAATGTTCAAGCGGCCGTCAGTGAGTTGGATGCAAGCGCTTTGTTTCCAGCAGACTTCTTTCAGATCTTCACTGATCCGATATTGGCCTGCAATTGAAACTAGTTCAGCTTCTAAACTCTTACAATAAATCATGGCTTCTTGATCGCCCATTACGCCGGCAAGTGCTCGTCCACGCAAGGGCCCGTGGACGTGTATGTTTCCGTCAGCCAACACTTCAGCGCCGTGGCCTACGGCAGCTAAAATAATTAAATCGCCGCCGGGCACATAAAGCTGCTGTCCGGAACGAATAGGTTGCATGATAACGCGAGAAGGCGAGTTGTTGAGAGGTTCTGAACGAACACTCACTGGAGCCGTTACAATGGCTTCCTGTGGCTTAATTTCTTCAACCTCACGTTTCTTGGCAATGATTTTTTCTTCAGGGAATAAAGCAAGGCCAGAGGCAACCGCTGCATCTTTGAGTGATTTTGAAGCACCGCGTACACCAATTGGAATTAATTTTTTGGTGCGCATCATGGCAATCAGTGCGGAAAAATTGAAAACTTCGCCTTGTTGGTACAAACGACTCACATCAAGGATGATGGGAGCATGGAGAAAAAAATTAGGTGCTTGCTTAATTTTATCATCTAGCTGTTCGGATAAATTATCTAAATCGTGATCCAACAGCAGAATCGAGGTGAGCGTAAACATGCTCCCTTTAAGAGCAAGGCTGGTGAGAGGTTTGTTAATCGTGGCTTCCGTCATGATGTTTTGTGCTTATGAATCCGTTTAGCCATTATAAGCATATATACTGTGCAAAGGCACGTCCGGGTGGCAGGGAATAGCCCTGTTATCGCCTGCCGATTAAGGCATTTCTCAATGTCTGTCCTGCTTCGTTCCCTTCGTGAACTACGCAGGACAAGCTGCATTAATAGTCAGTTATTTAAGCATCGTTTCTGTAAGTACGCTATTCTTTATTGTTAGGTGACACAATAGGATTTAGAGGGCACAGGACCCATGGAGAGACGGACCGCATTACTGTGGATAGCCCTATTATATGTGCTGTGTCTGACTTGTTCTGCCACGGCGCCCACGATTGAAAACGTGTCTGAAAATGCTCCCAGTAAACTGGTTTCGTCACTTGAACATGAAACATCTGTCCCGGTTCACGATAATCGTTTTATCGTTGATAAAGATATTCAATCAATTCAAATCATCATCAACACCGATGATGTTCAAAACATCAAAATTCTAGGGCCTGCAGGGTTTGAAATCATGCCTTTGCAAAACACGCCCGAAGTTAACTGGCAACAGATCGATAAACTGTATGCGATAACCCTAAAACGACCTGCCATTGGTCAATGGGAAATCAAAGGTAAAATGCAGGCGACGCCTAAGATCATCATTGATTCAACTTTGAAAATGATTACCCCTGACTTTCCAAACAATCTCTTTCGAGGGGAAACGTTAAGTATTAGCGCTTATTTAACGGATAATAATAAACGCATTACTTCTAATGAGATACTGTCACAAACACAATTTTTTGCGACGTTGCATAATATTGCAACGCTTGAAAAGTATAAAATTTTTCTAAGCGATGAAGAGGCAAGACCCACGGGTGTTTACCGCTTCGATTATGCATTGCAAACCTTGCCGGGTGTGTATCGACTCACCATTCAAGCAACCAGTTTGCTATTTCAGCGTCAACAAGAACAGCAATTTTATCTTTATGATTATCCAGCCACTTATACGGCAAAGGTCATTGCTGATACGGATGAATTATTAATAGAAGTTGATTTACAAAGTGCCATTCTTGATGAGCCAACCTGCCATTTTAGTGCTTTGTACATGGGCAAGGACGGCGATATCTCTAGTTCACGATTAACGAAAGTCGGTGACAAAAAATGGCAACTCTTTGAGCCTATTACTGATGCAACCTATCGAATGAATCTGTTATTAAATGCCTATACGATTGATCGACGCTTAGTGAACATTACGTTCCCTGATGTTGATGTGTTCGCGATGTATCAAAAAAATCTGACAGATGTTAAAGCCCTTTGGGATGCTAAATGGGAAACTTTTTGGTTAGCCAATCAATTGCAACAAATCGACACATTATTGCCATTCTCGCGTGAAAAAAATCAAGAATCTTGGCTGTTTGAAGTGAACCAAGGCTTACCCAAAGATGCGATTGCGTTACGCAAGTATGAAACCTTTGAACAATCGTTGTTAAAAGCCTGGGAGCCGGTGATTTTTGGTAACAAAAACCAAGCGCTGATTGATGAAATGAATGCTCAAGCTGCAAAAGATAAAGCAATAAAAGAGGCTAAAGAAGCGAAGGAGGCGAAGCAAGCGGCCGCGATTGCGAAAGCCAAAGAGCATGAGGCAAAAATGGCGCCTTGGCGTAAATTACTCGTCGGTTTAATTGTGGTCTTTGGGTTGTTGTTTATAGGATTGATTGCCGGCGCGTTATGGGTATTCAAAAAAGAGAAGGTGCTCGCCATATTTAACCAGCTCCGAGTTGCGTTAGCCAAAGGCAAAGAGCATAAAGACAAACTACAAGACCTCATAAAACAAACCCTGCAGAAGTTGAAGAAAGAAAAGCCAGCGGCGGATGCTGAAGCTGTTGCTATGGAAGCGACTGCTGCACCTGAAACGGCTGCTGCACCTGATGCTACTGCAGTGGAAGCTATTGCTACACCGGATGCTGCGCCAGCTGAAGTTGAGGCCACATTACCGGATGCTAAAACGCTGGATATCGATGAAGTGACGAAAGAGGGGATCGCGGCTGCGCCGCCTGTTGTGCAAGCGACGCCTCCGCAAAGTCCTTAATTTAAGCGATGTGTTCCTTCTTGATCATGACGTGTTTTGGGCGTTGCTTTCTTGGCACCGGCTTCTTTGTAAGCGACCGACGCGCTACCACCCATTTCCTCTTTTGAGAAATCATCAACGGCGATTACCGCCTGGCATAACTCATTAACCCGATTGAGGATTTTGGCTTCTTCATCGGTAATAATCTTCGAAGTTAAGGCAAACTCAATACTTTGTGCCAGGGTGCCATGCTCTTCATGATTTTTGCTGGCATCAAAGACTGTTTTAATCAGCGTTGCGTGAGTCAATGTTTCATCAAATGCATTCGCAATAATTCGAATAGGATCATTTGGGCTATTAGAAATAAACATACGCTGAGTGAGACGTGTTCTTGCTTCGTTTTGTGTGGTCAAGATATCGGTGATTTCGCGGTTCAATTTATCATTAGGATAATGGCAAGGAATACCAAATGGCATGACTAATGCCCGTAAACCGAAAGCAACCGCACGTTGTGGGAAATTGCGCAATAGTGCATCCATCGTTTTCCAATACTCAGCTAAGCAATAATCTAATGACCAGCGTACCAGCGGAATATCAGCGGCTTGAGAACCTTGATCTTGATGACGCTTCAACACAGCTGACATCAAATACATCATGGCCAGCAAATCACCTAAACGACTCGAAATAGACTCTTTGAACTTCAATTTACCACCCAAGATCGCCATAGATGCATCAGCAACCAAGGCAAACGCGCTACTGGCCCGTGACAGCTGCTGATAATAGCGTTTTGTAAAGGTGGTCGTTGGACTGCTGGCAAAACGCGCAAAGGTTAGTCCGTTAAACAAAGCATGTGCCGCATTTGATAAGGTGAAGCGGATATGCTGCCCCATGTAATGTTCAAATTCTTGCACGTTATGATGTTGCATGGCGTGCATTTCTTTCAAGACATAAGGATGGCAGCGAATAGCACCCTGTCCAAAGATGATCATGTTGCGGGTTAAAATATTAGCGCCTTCAACGGTGATACCAATTGGCACGCCTTGGTAAGTTCGGCATAGATAATTACTAGGTCCCATCATGATGCCTTTGCCACCATGGATGTCCATCGCATCATTCGCAATTTTTCGCCCTAATTCCGTTACATGGTATTTGGCAATGGCACTCGGTACGGAAGGTTTCTCACCGGCATCTACCATGGCAACCGTTAGATTACGAACGGCTTCACATAGATAAGCCATCC
>CAZCXZ010000009.1:0-46318 GCA_964502705.1 Uncultured Candidatus Berkiella sp.
TCCTGAAGCTGAATTAGAGGTGATTGAATGATTATTGTTACAGGCGGCGCTGGTTTTATCGGTTCCAATATTGTTAAAGCGTTAAATCAACGTGGTATTAACGACATTATTGTTGTTGATGAATTGACTGATGGCACGAAATTTGCCCATCTCACCGACGTAGAAATTTCCGATTACCTTGATAAAGATGCTTTTTTACGTTTAATTGAGAAACGAGATAATTTTGGACAAGACATTCAAGCCATATTTCATGAAGGCGCTTGTTCTACGACTACGGAATGGAATGGTCGTTACATGATGGAGAATAACTATGAATACTCCAAATCAGTACTCCATTACTGTTTAGATCGTGGCGTGAATTTAATGTACGCTTCCAGTGCGGCAACCTACGGTGATGGGTTGGTGTTCAAAGAAGAACGTCAATATGAAAAGCCTTTAAATGTGTATGGTTATTCTAAATTCTTGTTCGATCAATATGTCAGACGAATATTGCCACAAGCGAAAAGCCAGATTGCTGGGTTTCGCTATTTTAATGTTTATGGCCCACACGAAGATCATAAAGGTAGTATGGCCAGTGTCGCTTATCACTTAAACCAGCAATTACCTAAAAATGGTATGGTGAAACTGTTCGAAGGCTGCGATGGTTATGATAATGGCGAGCAGCGTCGCGATTTCGTTTATGTTGGCGATGTGGTGGATGTTAACCTTTGGTTTATGGACAACCCACAAAAGAGTGGTATTTTCAATGTAGGTACCGGTAAAAGCCAAAGCTTTAACGACGTTGCAAAAGCAGTTATCGCGTGGCATAACAAAGGGCATATCGAATATATTCCTTTCCCTGAGCATCTAAAAGGCCGTTATCAAAGCTTTACCGAAGCGGATATTACTTTATTACGTCAAGCAGGTTACACCAAGCCATTCAAGACAGTAGAAGAGGGTGTCAAACGGTATTTGGATTGTATCGCTAAATAAACTCATGAGCTCGCTATGATTGGTGCATTCATAGCGAGCAAACTACCTCGCCAACCTATCCCTTGATCTCATCACAAAACTACTATATAGCTGCTTTTTATTTGTTGAAGAAGTCTCATGCAGTACAAGGGATTTAATATTAAATATTTTTATGATATTCGCAGCGGTGTATTTGTTGGAGAGGTTACCAACGCCCAGCAAATGATAGTGTTCAGTGCGGCGACATTATCTTCCTTACGTCAAGCAATGGTAGATGCAGTTGAAGATTACTTAGCTTTAAACAAGTTAGCGGTTCAAGAAATAGAATTAGCTTAAAAATTGAAGCTATGAATCGATTTAATGTACCTCTGTAGACATTATATGTACATATATACATTTTTCAGACGTTAACGCTTCGACGCTTTCCTTTTGCGAAATTCATTAAAGTCGACTACGTTATTGCTGGTTTGTTTCGGCTCTAAGCTTTCAAGCGTGCTATTTCTCAACCCAGGCATTTTTCCAGAAACTCGATTTAGCGCCGGCAATTTAGCAGCTTGATTTTGTGGCCATTGATACTTAGCTGCAGCTCTTTGGCTTTGCTCAATTAAACGTGCAACATCAACAAATCCATGCTGGTAAGCAAGTGTTGCAGCAGTAATGAACTGCCCATTTTCTAAATGAATATTGGCTCCCCAGGTTAGTAATATTTGCGCGGCTTTATGATTACCAGTTAGTGCGGCATAGTGCAGGGGAGTCATATGTGTATAAGAAGGATCAGTGGCTAACGCATTAATATTTGCCCCTTTTTCTAAGAGCGCTTTAACCACCTCAATAAAGTTTTTTTGTACAGCAAGATGTAATGCTGTTTGGCCTTGTTGATCATATTGGCATACTTGATATTGCTTTGAGTGCTGAATCAAAGCTAATGCCAGCTCTTTATGGCCTTGACGAAGCGCATTAATAATAATACTCATGTATGTGCCTTGTCTTTTCTTGTTATTATTGAAACCAGTTTAAAAGACGAGACACTACAAGAATATTGTACCTTTGGTACCTGTTTTTTACGGCAGTTAGAAAAAGGCGAGTGTACACCCTAAAGCAATATTCGGAGTTGCAGTATATTGGATATGGTTCGTTATCAGTTGAAAATCTTCGTAATCAATCCGAAATATACTGAGGCTTAATTGCGGCCTTAGTGCAACATGTGAAGTGAGCAACACGTTCGAATGAAACACGAGATTAACGCGGTTAAGCGATAAATTGGAAAAGGGAAGCGTTGTTGTTGCTTGGATCTCACCGAAAATCATCTCACTTACCGGAAAGCGAAATCCTAACCCTAAATTGGTTGCCGCCATTGAAAAAGAACGCGCGCTCGCAACGGGGTAAGATGAAAACGCATAATGATAATGGATCCAATGGCCTTCTACGATGGGCGAAATTTCATACCCAGGCTTAAAAAATCGAAAATAATTGCCCATTTGTAATTGGTACCAATCATAATCGGAACGCAAGCTGAACTCTTGACCCGCAGCGATCTGCTGATTGTGGGTAAGTAAAGCTTTTTTTAAAGTATCGCTACCCTCAGGTTGCAAGCGATGATACACAAAATTGAGAAAAAAATGATAAATGCTAAAACCGGCACCCACATCGAAATAGAGCTCATCATCGATCCCTGCTTCACTTAAAAGCGGTCGACTTGAATCAGTGGTATTAGGAGAGCCGCCGCGTGGCGTTTGCGCCATGCCTTTGACGCGCGCATAATTCACATCGGCTAACATATTGACTTCCCACGCAGGGAACGCATGGGCTGCATTCATGCTTATGGTTAAACTTGAGATGATAGCGCAGCGTAACAGTGTTTTGTGTATGATCATTATTTCCTTCGGAGCCGATTGAGCCAGTATTTGAAAGATAATTGACGAATAAGCTTATTATCAATCGGGCGCATTTCGGTCCAAAGAGGGTCGGCATCGATACGATATACCATTTTTCGTTTTTGATCCCATCCTTGGTTCAAACTGCTACCGATTCTAATCCCATAATCATATGTCTTGCTAACCAATTGGTGAGCAAATCGTGACATTTTTCCATATGGATAAATAAAATAAGCAACCTTTGTATTCAGTCTTTTTTCTAAAATCCCTTTAGAAACGATGATTTCTTGCGAGAAGTCGGCATTTTTATCAGCGAGATTTTCGTGCTTGTAGCCGTGGGAGGCGATTAGCACGAGTTGACTATCTGCCATTTCTTGTAATTCTTGCCAAGTGCAAAATGGCACCTTAGTCTGGTATAAATCGCTTTTCATGCCTTGTGGGTAAGGCACAGATAAACGCTCATCAGCGCAGAGTGTCGTATGTTCAACAATGTAATGTGCACTGACGGCGATAATCGCTTTGATCTTTAGTTGTCGCAGTTTAGGGTAAACATACTGATAAAAATCAAAATAGGCATCATCGAAGGTTAAGCATATAGCAATGCCTTTATCAGGTAGCGGGTCACCAGGGACCACAATCGGAAAATGAGCTTTTAGATACTGTAAATAGCGTCCAAATTGTTCATGATCAAAGTTTTGGCTGTCGTCATGAATTCGATGAAACATCAGTGTAATGATTTTACATTGACTCATGGTGAATCTTTTTTGGCAGCATCTTGCCATAAATACATGAGTTTCAAATAGCGATAATAAGTTCCTTGCGCATTGCTCGCAGCAAGTAAGAAACCTTCTTTACCATCAAGTAAACCTAATTTTAAAAAGTAGCCACGAAAGAAAGACCAAATGCTACGAGACAACGCCGTTGCCAAGGTTGCTTTTCGGCCCTTTGCAAATAACGCTTTCGCACTTTGTGTAGAATAATCGTTGAGTTTAAAAATCATCGCACCAAGATGATGGAATGGGTGGTGCATGATTTTGTTCTTTAAGCGGCCTGTTTTGCCTTTAACAGATAAATGGCAATGCACGATATTTTCTGTAAATCTGGCAAGGTTGCGTTTAAATAAGCGTACGTGCGACTCGTTGCGCCAATCTCCAAAACGTATGGCTTTGCCGCAATAAGTAGATTGATAGGGAATATCAAAAGCGGCAAATTCGCTATTGTTAATTGTGTGCAGAATTTCTTGTGCCAACTCAGGCGTGACGCGTTCATCGGCATCTAAGCACAGTACCCATTCGCCCTTAGCAATGGCTAAAGCACGATTTTTTTGAGGGCCGTCTCCTGGCCAATCTGGCGTAATGGTTACTTCTGCCCCATAGCTCATCGCGATTTGCGGTGTGCCATCGGTACTGCCTGAGTCAAAAACAATTTTTTCATCAGCAAAAGCAACCGAAGCTAAGCATGCACCAATATTGTGGGCTTCGTTTTTGGTGACAACAACGATACTTAATTTTGTCATCTAAATCATGTTGCTCTTGTGATTAAAAAAAAAAATGGTAGCCGATTTAGCCCACAATGAGAACACCAAGGACAGATTTTTACAAAGAAAGTCGATATACTCTCGGCAACTTAATTCATTATAGCCAAAGCATTCGGCTATAAACCTGTGTAGGTACTTCAGGGTAAAAGGGAAGTCTTCATTCATGATTTGGCGTATTCTTCAGTCTGTTTATACGGTTATTTTCACGTGTTTATTGCCGGTGGTATTTTTTCGTTTATGGGTTAGAAGCCTAAGACTGCCTGCCTATCGACGCCGTTGGGCAGAGCGTTTGGGCGTCATTCCATTGCCCCCCCTAGAAGATGTGATGTGGTTACATGCCGTTTCAGTCGGCGAAGCCATTGCAGCGATTCCGCTAGTGCACCGATTTCATCAGCAATATCCAAAATCCCCGATCTTAATTACCACAACGACACCCACCGGTTCCGATCGTGTGCAGGCCGCCTTCAAAGACATGTTGGGTAAACACATTTATCATTGTTATTTACCTTATGATTTGCCATTCATATTGAATCGTTTCTTTAAGCGCGTAAAACCGAAACTACTCATTTTAATGGAAACGGAAATTTGGCCGAATCTGTTACAAGCCTGCAAAGCACGCCAGTTGCCCGTGTTGATTGCAAATGGACGTTTATCCCCCGTCTCAATGCGACGTTACCAGCGACTTGGTGGGTTAATGAAATGGATAGTGTCCCCCATCAGTGCAGTTGCTGCGCAAAGTGCGATGGATGTTGAACGTTTTGCCAAGTTAGGGGTTGCCCCTGAAAAAATATGCGATACAGGCAATATTAAATTCGATTTGCAGTTGCCAGCTTACTTGCCTGAAGCGGGTGGTTTGCTACGACAAGAATTGGGAAATGAGCGCCTTATTTGGATAGCCGCAAGCACTCACGAAACAGAAGAGGCTATTGCACTTAATGTTTATCAAGCATTAAAACCGCGTTTCCCTGAACTACTTCTTTTCTTGGTGCCAAGACACCCTGATAGATTTAATAAAGTGGCTAATTTATGTCTTGATCGTGGTTTCAATGTGGCAAGAAGAAGTTTAAAACAATCCACTACCACGCAAACCGATGTGTATGTAGGCGACACCATGGGAGAATTGCCCTTATTTTATGCGGCAAGTGATGTGGCCTTTGTGGGAGGGAGCTTTGTGGCAGTGGGTGGTCATAATTTACTGGAGCCGGCGGCACTGGGTTTACCGGTTATTTCAGGGCCACAATTATTTAATTTTGTTGCCATCAGCCAAATGTTGATTGGCGCAAAAGGTGCTACGGTCGCCAATAACGAAGCAGAACTGACAGCTTGTCTTGCAGAATTGCTAGGCTCACAAGAACGCCGAGCAAACATGGGTGGTCATGCTCAAAAAGTGGTTGAAGAAAATAAAGGCGCGCTCGATAAATTGTTGCAAGTCATAGAACAATTATGGTGCGCACCTGTGCAAGTGAAATCAATGACCTGAAGTGCGAGAATAACAGCCTCTGACATTATGAGAAGGAGGCTGTGAATTTTCTTCACGTGCATTGGTCATCAGCGAGCTAGCCGCATGCGGATGACTATATGCAAAATGTACACCCCTACCTGCTGCTAGGTGTCCATAATCATTTTCGTAGCTACATGATGGAGCCGCGTACGTTGCTGCAGTTAATGTCTGCAGCATGCCAGGTTGATATGCTGGTGCGTCAACATAGTCGTGATAAGACGGGGCAGTGAAATCCATGTCGGGAACAAACATATCTGCATCGGCGCTCATTTTGCTCTTCGTCACTTTAGAGCCGGCTACTTCGCGTTGGAACAAGGCATAAGCTTCAAGCAAATCTGAGCCTACTATCGGGGATAGTAGTGCTTTTTGAATGTGCTGGATTTTATCCTGAGCTTCAGCGACTCTTTGCGCATTTTGTGCAAAAGTCTGTTTTAATTGACTGAGTAACTCCTGTGCGGTCCCATAAATGGCTTCATATTTCGCTTTGATTGCACGAGCTGCTTTGTGTTTGTCCTCAAGAGAATAATAGCTTGTCTGTAATTCATCGACGTCATTTTTAGCATCTCTTGCTGCAGTTTCTAAACCTCTTCTCGTGATCGTTTTGTCGGTATTCTTTTGAGGGTCATATTTTTTGAGGGCAGCTGAGGCTATATCGTATTTTTCCCTGCGATCTGCAATTTGCTTTTCCAAGATGTCCATTTCTGCAACTAACAGGGCATATTCTTCGCTCGCGGCGAAAACGTTGGCATGATGCTCGGTAACTTTAGCCGTTTGTAATTCAAGTTCATTTGCTAATGCTAGATTCTTTGCAGAATATACCTCCACATCGGTATTCGCTTGTTTAAGTTGCGCACCCGTAGGGATTAATTCTTTTGCCTGCTTTACAGCAAGTGTCAATTCTTCGATAAGTTTTGCCTTTTTAGATTGAAGCGGTGCTTCTGTTGCAAGCATTTGCAACTCGCTAATCACTGTTGTCATTTTCTTAATAGTATTCTTCGTTTTTAATTCAAAAGTAGGAATGACAATCTTTTGTAACAGTTGCTCGAGAACCAGCGCTTGGCTTTTTGCTGAATCAGAGAATTTGATCAACTCCCAACCTTGATTTTGAAAGCAAAAATCTCTTAATTTGGTTCTTTGTGTTTCAACTTTAGAGCCAAGATGGCGGTGATATTTGTCGCCGTCAATCTGTATGCAAACTTTCAAATCTCCATCGACATAAGCGATATCAGATTCCATACCTAATTCAGTGCTGATCGGGTTGTCAAAATCGAGATACTGCGGATTAATTAATCCAGGATATGTGACAGCTAATTCATTAGCCGCAGCAATGATATCGCGACCAACGTCCCTTTCAAAACGTGAGTCGTGTGCCTGTGCTCTAAATTCCTCGATATAGGGGGCAATTTTATCGGCAAGCAGAGGTGGAAAAACGTCGCTATAGATATTTTTAAGAATAAACAATTGGCTTGCGAATGAGCGAGTCATAATCCGATCAAGGTTTATGTCGGTTGCAATAGTTTTCAAATAACCTTGTGCAGCCGCTGAGTTCAAATGTTTTGTTCTATTTTCTTGTGGAGAAAGCAAGCAAACCGTATGCATGAACCGGATCAAGCTTTCAGAGGATGTTGTGGGCTGAATACTGTCTAAACAGGCGCGTATAAAATTATCTATGTCGGCATTTTGCTTAGTGGGGAGAAGGTGCAAAACGGGATGGGCTTCACTTTCATATTTGCTAAAGGCATCAATGTCAAAATAGGATAATGCGTTCGCAGTCATGGTAACCGTTGTCGCGCCTTTGATGTTGCCATTATTAAAATAGTTCGTTGAACGTCTAATCAATTTGGCAATACTTTTTCCGAGCGCGTTGGTGCGGGGAGGCGTGTTATCGTTAGGTTTTCTGGGTTGCACAGGAGTTGAAATTGCCAAGGGCAACTTAGACAAGCTTTGCAGCAAAAGCGCTTCAACACAGCGTGATGGCACACCTGGTTTCCCTGCCGTTAAATTAAATCTGTCACCATCGCCGATTTTGCTTTCAAGCGCACTTTGCAGACTTTCACTGAATTCTTTAAAAATAGCATTATCTTGATAATAAATAAATGCTTTTTCCCCTTCTGGGAAATTGCTGATAAATTCGTCCAGCAAAGGTACTAAATCAACCAATGATTTTTTGCCGTTATTTTCATAATTGCGAAGTTTTTCTTTGTGAAGTTGTAAGAATCGTTCACTCGCGTTCTGAAAAAGGAAAATTCGTTGCGCTGTGTTTGGATACTCTCGGGGAAATGTTTGTTCAAATTCTTGAGCATAATTATCGACGAATGCTTTTAAATCCCTGGGTCCTATTACTTTTGATTGAAACAAATCTCTAAGCTCAGCGGTTTTTGCTTCATGAAATGAGGCAACCGTTATCGCGGGTTTTTTAATCGTTACCGCGGGCTTTTTAATTGATTTTTTACTGCGTGGACCTTTATTCATCTCAGAACTCCCCAAAGTCATGGCGCCTTTGTACGACGAGCGTATATAGTAAGGTATATAACTGTTAAACAAAAGGTCATTTGTCAGAGCGATAAAGGGTCGAAATTGGCGAATTATTCGGTTGTTTTGAGCGGATGAGGGGCAAGCTGATTGTCATTGGTAAAGACGGCATTGCCTCGCTGGCTATGATTACGCAAGAATTGGGTTTGTTTAATTTTAACGGTGGTGTAGCGGTTTGTGTTGGGCGCAAACTCGCTTGGCCCGCCAAAACGAATGTTGATGGCGGAGCCATTTTGTGCGCGGTTATCGCGGAATGTGCATTGATTGATAAAAAGCCTTGAGCCATCTTGTACAAAAATGGCCCCTCCGGCGATGGCTTGATTATGCTCAAATATAACCTGATTGAGTGTGATTTTAGATTGAATAAAAACATAGAGCCCGCCGCCATCATCATGGTAATAGATGGGAACTTCTAACGGATTGAGCGGGAAATGCTTTGGAAAATAGGGTGCAGAGCAGGCATTGCCATTTCGGACTACCAGACTATCCAGCGTGACGGTAACGCCTTTGCGCGTTAAATCGTTACCGGCAGTGATAACATGCCAAACCGCATAATCCCCCATATCGCCCTCTAAAACAGTTACATTTTGCTGTTTATGCTGCGTACGCTCTGAACGAGATTTTTCATTCCCTTGAAAACCACCATAAATATCTACGCCATCTTTAAGTGTGAATGTTTTTAGAAATCGTTGATATTTAGCGGTATTATCTTGGTAATTAACCAGTCGCTGCGTGAAGGTGGTTCCAGGATTATATTGCTTTAATGAAAACGCGCCACCAATAACGGGAAGGTGTTGCGCATTAGTGGGAGCATAAGGTTTTGTTGGGCGATACACGCCTTTTGCAAGCCAAATCTCCTTTATCGAAGCATCGGAATTTGCTACATCTAATGCATCTTGTAAATGCTTAAAGGGCGATTTCCAGCAACTTCCATCAGCATGTAATGTATTTGTGTTTGCATCTACACAGATTATTCGCGCTTCTAGCAAAGCCGGAAAAATCAAACATGCTGTCATAATCAGTGTATTATTAATGGTGAGCCCGCATGCATTTTAAGGTCTTTTATCTATATCGGATTAACTTTATGTTTTATAAGTTTCTTCATAACGCAATAGTTGGTAGAATAAAATAAATATTGCATACCGTGTAGTTACAAAATAAGAGGTTTATGATGCAGGTAGGTCCAAAAAGTTCTAAGCTGTCTTCAATGAATTTTGATGGAAAGAATATTTTGGGTGAAACCGCTATCCATCAAATCTTCGAAAAAGCGGATAAAGACCAACTGCTTAAAGTAGCTGAATTAGTGCTGGCCAAAACAGTTGATATCAATGTAACTACGTTGATTTTATCAAACCCTTTCCATTATGTAGCGCATATCACTGATCCTAGCTTGTTAGATATTCTTTTCAGTATGGCAACTGCTGAATTACTCACGGCAAAGAATCAACTGAATGAATCGCCATTAAGTTTAGCTGTTGCGCAAGATAATGCGGAATTTTTTGCCAAAGCATTACAAGTATTTCCACAAATTATAAGCCTCACCTCAACCCGAGATGGGTTCGTTATGCAATATGATTCTTTATTGCATGACATTGCGCGCTTAGATGCGCAACGTTGCTTTGGTATATTGAAGCATAAGTTTTCAGAGCGTGAGTGGGCTTTATTAAACCAAGTTCGTATTGATGAACATCTGCCGATCGATGTCGCTATTACATCAGAACATAACGAGATGTATCAGCTGTTTGCAGATTATCGTAGAGACAGCGTACCCACTGCGACGTGGTTATTTGCATTGAAGGTGGCTGAAGCTAACTTGAATGTTCCGAGCTATTTAGAAAGAATTGTGAGCGATGCAAAAGATGAATTAGAATTTCAACGCGCCCGTGCCCTTTGGAATGCTCAAGAGGACACGGACGAATTCGAGACGGCAGTTAAGCAATTAAGTATGTTGAGACTGAGCTGATCCTCGAATGATTGCGTTAACCGCGCAAATATCTTCAGCCGTTAAAATGCCAGCAGCTTGCTTTAATTTTAAGCCTTGGAATAAATAGTTATAACGTGCTTTGGCATGTACGCGTTCTGCGTTCAGCAAGTTTGATTCCGCATCCAATACATCCACCATGGTACGAGTGCCAACTTCATAAGCCGCCAAGGTTGCTTGTAACGCACTTTTGCTAGAAACAACCGTTTGTGCAAGTGCATCCACTTCACTCATGGTGGTCAAGACGCCGCGATAAGCCTGGCGTGTTGCACTGTCGACAGAACGTTTTTGCACTTCTAATTTTTCTTTTGCTTCAGAAAAACGTGCGCTCGCTTCTTGGGTACGCGCATAAACACCACCGCCTGCAAAAATTGGCACAGACACATTCAATGCTAACACACGGTTATACACCAACTGATCGAATGGAAAAGGCGGTGCGCCTTTTGCGCGTTGTAATTGACCCGTGAGATCAAACTTTGGAAAATGCCCGGCTACTTGTGTACCAATTGCCGCTTTTGCTTGTGCTGCCACTTCTGTTGCCGCAATCACGTCGGGGTTACTCTTTTGCGCAGTCTCAACCCAAGTTTCTTGTTGGGCAGGGTTAGGCGCAAGTAACGTTAAAGGTTTAGTCTGTTCAAATAGGGTAATTTCTTTTACCGGTATACCGATAATTTCACGCAATTTTTCATATTGATCGGCTACCGCATTTTGTGCGGCAATTTCTTCGGCAACGGCTTTATCGTGGCGAGCTCTTGCTTCTTCAACGTCGGTGATAGCAATCAACCCGACTTCAAAACGTTGCTTGGTTTGTTCCAATTGTCTGGCAAACGCTTTGCGTTGCGCTTGTGTAAAATTAAGATCGTCGATAGCGCCTAAAATAGCAAAATATTGTTGCGATACGCGGATCATTAAATTTTGCGTTGCGCTGTAGTAAGTGGCGTAAGCCCCTTTCACAACGTGGCGTGCTTGATCTAATTGAGCCCAATGCTCTGGATGATAAATCGGTTGTGACAAGTTCAAACTATAATTCTGGGTATTGTAATCACCCTGAAAATTAGCCGTACTGTTAATGCCCGTCGTGTTATAGCTTGCCGATAAATTCGGAATCATTTGTGAAATGGCTAGCGGTAAAGATTGCTTATTTGCCTGGTAAGCAGCATAGGCAGCTTTAAGCGTCGGATCGCTGTCCTCGGCTAATTGGTAAACTTGCCAAAGATCTTCCGCGTTGACTGTTTGGGCGGTACCAAATGTTGCAAGTATAAATATAAGATGACGAAGACGCATACGATACCTTGTTTAAAATGTAAATTTTTCTGGCTGTGGCGCATGAATAAGTTCTGGAACAACGGTTTCAAATAAACAGGTTGTCCGATAAGCGTTTTGATCGCGTGCCATTTTAATGGCTTGCATGCTGGGTGCTTGACCACATATAGCAAAGAGTCGACCATGGGTTTTAAGCTGTTGGCAAAGTGCTTCAGGCACGCCTAAAGGATAAGAGCCGGTTACCACGATGACATCGTAAGGTGCATACGCTTCAACCCCTAAGACGCCATCTTGATGCAAGAGTGTCACATTTTCACAGCCGATGTGCGCCAGTTCTTTTCGCGCAATTGCAAGTAAGCCTTCGTGGATTTCAACGCTGACGACGCTGTGGGCAAGCCGGCTTAAACAAGCCGTGACGTAACCTGTGCCAGTACCGATTTCAAGGACTTTTTCTGTGCCTGTAAAATCCATCGCCTGTAAAGCGCGCCCGACCACTTTAGGGGAGAGCAGCGTTTGGCCTTCTTCGCAAGGAATATCGGTATCGGAGTAAGCAAGTGCTTGATAAGCTTTGGGCACAAAACATTCTCGTGGAATGCTGGCCATTACTTTGATGACGTTGTCATCCAGAACCTGCCAAGGCCGAACTTGTTGCATAACCATATTGTCGCGAGCGAGATCAAAATTCATTATTATATCCAAGAAAGTTCAATAAATTAATTTGGAATAGGTTGCAGCAATTTAGCCTGCATCCTACCATACTTGTTTAATGCCAGAAAATCACGAATAAAAGAGGTTTAAAGAGTGAATTGGGGTTGGTCGCCGGCTTGGCAACAACAGGATGTAGAAATTAAGCAAAAAGACTTAGTTTATAATGGTTTTTTCAATGTGACTCGCTTCCAATTAAGGCATCGCTGTTTCTCAGGGGAATGGAGCCCTTGGTTAGTGCGTGAGCAGATTTGTCGTCAAGATGCAGCCGCCGTTTTGCTCGTTGATTTAGCGCAAGAAACCCTGGTATTGGTTGAGCAGTTACGGATTGGGTTGATTGAAACGCATGCTGGCAGTCCCTGGATGCTGGAAATTGTCGCAGGTTTACTGGAAGAGGGTGAGCAAGCGCAAGAGACCATCCGTCGTGAAGCATTAGAAGAAGCAAATTGCACGATTGGCTCATTGATTGAAATTGGTGAGTTTTATAATACGCCAGGGGGATTTGCTGAAAAAACGACACTTTTTTGCGCAGAAGTTATTCAAAGAGGTGCAAAAGATGAAGGAGGCGTGCAAGCCGAGAATGAAGATATCCGGATCCACGTCTTGCCAATATCCGCCGTATTGGCTGCCTGGGAGCAAGGAGCATTCCTATCCAGTGCTTCGACGGTGATCGCTCTACAGTGGTTAAAAGACAAGGTGAGCAAACGCCAACTAGCGACTATGCTAAGAGCTACGATTTAAACAAATAGAACCAAGCCAATGAATTTTAATGCTTACATGGCCTGTTGCAGTGCCAACTATCAACGCATGCGTCAGCTATTGCCGCTGAATTATAACATCGGCGATAAGGTTAAATGGGACTTAGGCGCGGTTGGGCTTTTTGAGGTTATATTAGAAAACCGTCAAACTTATACTGATGTTTATCGTGTTGGCTTTCAATCTCTTCATAACTCAAGGTGGTTAGCAAACTTTGTTGTGCAGCTAAAGTTATATCATGATGCAGCTTTGGCCGAGGTCACTGCTTATTTAGATCCCCAAGGAAAGATGCAAGCCTTTTCAGAACCCGCCCCAAACAAGCTTCCCTACTGGGAAAAATGGCAAATGAACCACTTGGTTTGTGACGCTTTGCAATGCTGCATCGGTCACAAAAACGTTTAATTTTGATTTGCCTGCCCCCAGACGCTTGTTAAAAAGTCATTGCGAGTCTCCCGCAAAAATGGTATTCACCAAAAAGCTAACGTAAACCGTAGGTTATAAATCTTTATTAGTTGAATAACAAAAAAAGCAAACATGGCAAAACAAGCATATAACGCAGAAGCGATTGAAGTATTAAGTGGGTTGGATCCGGTGCGTAAACGTCCCGGGATGTATACCGATACCTCCAGACCTAATCATTTAGCCCAAGAAGTGATCGATAACAGTGTCGACGAAGCACTTGCCGGTCACGCAAACGAGATCACGGTCATTCATTATAAGGACGGCTCATTGAGCGTTCAGGATAATGGTCGTGGCATGCCGGTCGATAAACATCCTGAAGAAAAATTAAGTGGGGTTGAACTTATTTTAACCCGCTTACATGCCGGTGCGAAATTCTCCGATAAAAGTTACAACTTTTCGGGTGGTTTACATGGCGTGGGTGTTTCGGTAGTGAATGCGCTATCCAAGAAGTTGGAAGTGACCGTTTTTAGAGATGGCCAGCAATTCGAGATGTCGTTTAAAGACGGCAATACGAATTCACCCCTTAAAAAAGTGGGTGTGGTTCCCAAAAAACAAACCGGTACGATTATTCGCTTTTGGCCTGATGCAAAATATTTTGATAATGGAAAATTCTCCATTACAAAATTATGCCATGTCTTAAAAGCTAAAGCGGTGTTGTGTCCCGGTCTTCTGGTGCATTTCCAAGAAGAAGGTGGTGAATCGCAAACTTGGCACTATGCCGATGGTTTAAGTGCTTATTTATGTGAGAGCACCCAAGGCAAAAATTGTTTGCCACAAGAACCCTTTTCAGGAGATTTCACCTCCGACGCTGAAGCTGCCACTTGGGCAGTTCTTTGGCTTCCGGATGGGGGCGAAGGTATTCAAGAAAGCTATGTAAACTTGATCCCAACCGCTTTAGGTGGCACGCATGTCAATGGGCTGCGAACGGGGTTGAGCGACGCAATGCGTGAATTTTGTGAAAGACGAAATTTGTTGCCGCGCGGTATCAAACTGGCACCCGAAGATGTGTGGGAAAAAGCACAATATGTTTTATCTGTGAAAATGCGTGAACCGCAGTTCTCAGGTCAAACCAAAGAACGATTAGCCTCAAGACAGTCGGCCGCTTTTGTCTCAGGTGTGGTGAAAGATGCTTTCAGCTTATGGTTGCATCATCATGTTGAACAGGGCGAAGAGCTAGCACAATTGGCTATTCAAGCTGCGCAAACCCGTTTGCGTCAAGGGAAAGCCGTTGCACGTAAAAAGCTGACACAAGGCCCTGCACTGCCTGGCAAATTGGCCGATTGTTCGAGCCAAGATCCTTCACATAGTGAATTGTTTTTAGTCGAAGGGGATTCTGCTGGCGGTTCTGCCAAACAAGCGCGCGATCGAGTCTATCAAGCAGTGATGCCGCTACGTGGTAAAATCTTAAATACCTGGGAAGTGGATGGCGCTGAAATTTTATCGTCCCAAGAAGTCCACGATATCGCCGTTGCTATTGGTTTAGATCCCGGTAGTGATGATTTAAGCAAATTACGTTATGGCAAAGTTTGTATTCTGGCCGATGCGGATTCAGATGGGCAACATATTGCCACTTTGCTTTGCGCATTATTTTTAAAGCATTTTCCAAGTCTTGTGATCAAAGGGCATGTCTTTGTTGCTATGCCGCCACTTTATCGCATTGATATCGCAAAGGATGTTTATTACGCTTTAGACGACGATGAGAAAGAAGGCGTACTCGATAGAATTAAAGCTGAAAAGAAAAAAGGCAAAGTAAGCATCCAACGCTTTAAAGGTTTGGGTGAAATGAATCCCATCCAATTGAGAGAAACCACGATGGCAAAGGATACACGTCGCTTGTTACAGCTTCATGTGCCTAACCCTGAATCTGCCAATATCATGTTTGATATGTTGTTAGCCAAAAAACGGTCGGCCGATCGAAGACAGTGGTTAGAAACCAAGGGCGATTTAGCTGAAATTAATATTTAATCTTTAAGAGAAGTTGCATGAGCCAAAGCAATGTCATTACCTTTGATGGGGTTGAACGTCAACCCATCGAAGTGTTTACAGAAAAAGCCTACTTAGATTATTCCATGTATGTCATCATGGACAGAGCCTTGCCACACCTTGCCGATGGCTTAAAACCGGTTCAGCGCCGCATCATCTATGCGATGTCAGAATTGGGTTTGAACGCTTTGGCAAAATACAAGAAATCTGCCCGTACTGTCGGTGACGTACTGGGTAAGTTTCATCCTCATGGTGATAGTGCCTGTTATGAAGCGATGGTGTTATTAGCGCAGCCATTTTCTTATCGCTATCCGCTTATCGATGGCCAAGGAAACTGGGGATCGCCAGATGATCCAAAGTCTTTCGCAGCCATGCGATATACAGAGGCGAAATTAGCCAAATTTGCTGAAGTATTTTTAGCAGAGTTAGGGCAAGGAACCGTTGAGTGGTTGCCCAATTTTGATGGTACTTTAGAAGAGCCTAAAATACTGCCTGCTAGATTGCCAACCATCTTATTGAATGGCACCACAGGTATCGCAGTCGGCATGGCAACCGATATTCCGCCTCATAATCTCAGAGAAGTTGTAAACGCTTGCGTTCATTTGTTGAAGAACCCCAAAGCGACATTAGACGAAATTATGAAAATCATTCCGGGTCCAGACTTTCCAACGGATGCGGAAATTATTACACCCAAAGACGAAATTCAAAAAATTTATGCAACGGGGCAAGGCACAATAAAAATGCGTGCCAAAGTGATACATGAAGATGGATGTATCGTTATCACTGCATTACCTCACCAGGTTTCAGGCTCCAAAGTGTTAGAGCAAATTGCCGCACAGATGCAGGCTAAAAAATTGCCGATGATTGAAGACCTGCGAGATGAGTCGGATCATGAAAATCCAACGAGGTTGTTGATTGAGCCTCGTTCAGCAAAAATTGATAAAGAAGCGCTCATGTCGCATTTATTTGCGACTACCGATTTAGAGCGAACCTATCGGGTTAACATGAATGTGATTGGTTTAAACAACCGACCGCAGGTCAAAACCCTCATTGAGCTACTCAGTGAATGGATCATCTTCAGGACAGAAACCGTACGCAAACGATTACAATTTGCGTTAGAAAAAGTTTCTTCACGATTACATATTTTAGACGGTTTGTTAATTGCATTCTTAAATATTGATGAAGTGATTGCTATCATTCGTCATGAAGACAATCCTAAAGCGGTTCTGATGAAACGTTATGCTTTATCCGATATTCAAGCAGATGCCATTTTAGACTTAAAATTAAGACACTTGGCAAAACTAGAAGAGCAAAAAATTAGAGCTGAACAAAAAGAATTGGCAGCTGAGCGTGAAAGGCTGCAACAAATTTTAGATTCTGAGACACGCCTAAAAACCTTGGTTCGCAAAGAATTGGAACAAGATGGCGAAACATTCGGTGATAAGAGACGTTCACCAATGGTATTCCGTGAGCAATCGCAAGCCTTGAAAGAAACGGATCGTGCGCCTTCTGAACCAGTGACTTTGGTTCTCTCAACCATGGGTTGGGTACGTGCTGCTAAAGGGCATGAAGTTAAAGGGGCCGATTTAAGTTATAAAGCAGGCGATGGCTTCTTTATGCAAACACTCGGCAAAAGCAACGATCCTGTCTACTTCTTTGATTCCACAGGACGCAGTTACACGTTATTAGCCAATACCTTACCTTCTGCAAGAGGACAAGGTGAGCCGCTGACGGCGAAGCTTAAACCGCCAACAGGCGCTACTTTTATCGGTATGTTGTGCACACCGATAGAGCAAAAAATTCTTCTGTTAGCCAATAATGGCTACGGTTTTAGGACTAAGGTAGAAGAGCTGGTCACCAAAAATCGTAGTGGTAAAGCACTGTTGAAGGTAGCACAAGATGTTAAGGCGTTGATCCCTTTGCAGCTTAATAATACCGATACTCGCTTAGCGATGTTAAGTGACGATGGTCGGTTATTAGTCGTGGATTTAAGTGAAGTGCCAGAAATGACCAAAGGCAAAGGCATGAAGATCATGCAAGTTGCTGCAGGCGCTGAAACGATTATTGCGACTTGTGCTTTCTCCCACAAAGACAGCTTAAGTTTAAAGGCAGGTCGAAAAGAACTGGTCTTGAAGCCTAAGGAGTTAGATGAGTATTTGGCTGAGCGTGGCAAACGAGGTCAGAAATTACCGAAGGGCTTTACGAATGCCTCCCAATTAGAGGCCATTCGTAAGGAAAAATAGGCTTTTTTCTAGCCAGCCTGATCATGAACGCTATTTACGCATTTTATTAGTGTTTTCTTGGTCAGGTTGGCGTGAATCGGAGATACCGTTTCTTTCCAAGAATTCTTGAACCTCATTTTCTGATTCAGGGTCCATCCCTAGAGCCTGCCATTGCAGGCGTTGTTGAGCAGAAACGGAAGCGCCGTATTCAATATCTTGATCCAGATTGCTGCCAGATAGTTCAATAAGCTGCGTTAACTGTCCTTCAAGTTGTGGGTTTTTACCTCGTCTTTCAAGGTTAACTAATTCTTGGAGGTCTGGGTTACTGTCCACTAAAGCTTTAACACCTTGCAGTACTGGCTTTAAGCGATTTTGCATATCATTACGCTGGGTTGGGGTAAAACCATCTTTATGCTCAGCTAAATAATTAGCCGCTTCAGTGATTTTTTTAATGAGGTTAAAGTCTCTTTCTGCGATAAGCTTATTCTTTTCTGTCGGTGATATGGCGAGATTATAAGCGGGCACATATTGTTGAGATGGATCTTTATCATCATCGTCGTTATTGTCTGGCATAAAGCACCTCAATTACATAGGCCTATGAATCAGTGTAACGCAAAAAAATCTCTTTTGAATATCAATAACGATAAAAATTCATTTAAATGCGCTGCAAATACACCTTTTTACAAGGGTGGGGCTGCACGAGTGCGTTCAGCTATCTTAGAAGGAATTATCAATTGTTCATATAAAAATTCCACACCGAACTGCTGATAACAGGGTGAAAGACTGTAATTCTTTTGCAAAATAGCAGGAAAACTTTGCTGTTGAAAACCCACTTTGATTTCTTGTCCTGATTTAAAGGGTAATGAAGGCGTAATCAGCGTTTTGGGTTTGTTGTGTAAAAGCTGTTCAGCTAATAATAACGTTGCCGTTTGATGATCACTATTAGCATCTTCGAGGCTGCTATAGACGGCTAATACATCGTGACTTAACACTTGTACACCAAGCAAAATAGAGTGATCTTTTTCGTGACGTAACCAACGAATGGTGCCAATTGTCCACGATTTGCTTTGATCGGGTAATTCTCTATGAAGCGCAATAATTTCGCCACATTGTAATTGCTGTGGGATTTCTTCGGTCCATTGTAAACAGTAACCACCTTCACTTTGATCAACCAATTGGCATTGATAACTGCGGTAGGAAAGTGATTTGTTAGCATTTTGATCCATACTGAGATCAATAATGTTAATGTCTTGACCCATATCAAGATCTTGAGAATGGTGAGCAAGTTGGTCACTGATAAACCAATGACTGGTTGAAATGCCTAAGCAAACCGTGATCGCGCCTTGAGTTTTATCTCTTTTTTGCGCTCTTTCTTTAATATATTGCCATGATCCCAGTAACGACTCAATAAAAGAGAGAGGCAGCATCTGCTCAGCTTCAAGAAAGTAGTTTAAAGATTTTTTATTGTTGAGACTAGTTTTGTCTTGCAGTAATTTTTCAAGACGTAAAGTAATTTTGTCGAGCACTAACATATAGCAATTAGCCGACGATTTTGAATTTAACGCCGAGTAATGTGGTGCTTCATCTGAATCCATATCGATGACATATAAACCAAACGCATTTTCATTGACCGGCTTCAATACCAGTAGTGGCGCCCAGACTTCTAATGCATAAATAAGATGATTAATTTCAGTTTTCGTTAAGCGATAAGGATTGGCTATCACAAATAATAAGCAGTTTTTATAGACATCTTCTAATGTATTAAAACGGGAGTGCCACTCCATGCTGTTTCCAAGCGATTTTTGGCTGACCCCCTTTTGTTTGGCTAATAAGTATAGGGTATGGAATTCGCGCCAAATATTGTGTGGAGGGTCACGATGTTGCTTGTAGGAGTCAAAAAGAATCTTTTCACAGCAGACCATGGCATTATGCAAGGCTGCAACAAAGATTTTTTTGTTTGTCACAAGAGAATGTAATGCCGAATCCATAACCAATTTGTAACCATTTAACATTTCAAAATGTAAAGCATTCACTAAATCGGCTATCAATTGCTGTTTATCAGAAAGCGCCTCTCTTTCTGCAAAAATTTTCCCAAGTATCTCGCAAATATAACTTAAGGTTGGGCGTAAGTGTGCAAGAACCGCAAAGCGTTCAGTCGCTTTCATAGGCGCTTGATGTAAATCCTGCAGCAATTGATAAAGCGCTTTAGCGCTTGCACCGGTATTGGATAAGGGTAATTGACTGCGCCAGCTATCGATGGCTTCTAAGCTAAAATCTCGTTCACAAGACATCATGCCTGTTTGCAAAGGGAGAATGAGCCCATGTTTGTTTTTGATGAAATCCATATGCTTTTCCAAAGCAATACGCGGCTTGCAACGCCGCCTTATAAGGTAAGTATAGGAACCAACTCAAAAATTGTTAGCTTTCGTATTGCGCTGCTGTCAGGGCTTCCAGGGGCACTTTACAGCGTGCATGGGGCAGCTCTTTCACAAATTTAGGGACGAGGTAGCCAGGTAGGCTATTGCGTAAGGCTTCCTGAAGAATTTGTGCGTCTTTAAGCGAGATTGCAAAGTGCTCGCTCCCTTTGACTTTATCAAGCAAATGGAGGTAGTAAGGCATGATGCCGGCTTTAAATAATGCCAGTGATAACTTTTGCAGGCATTCTTGATGATCGTTAACCCCTTTTAGTAAAACGGTTTGATTTAACAGCTGAATGCCTTGTTTTTTTAATGCCATCACGCCATCCCGAATTTCGGAAGTTATCTCAGCGGGATGATTGATATGGTAAACCATCGTAGTATGGAATCGGGTTTGTAGGGTTTGTCGTAGTGATGAAGTGATTCGCTCGGGGATCACGACGGGCAAGCGCGTGTGAAAGCGCAGCAGCTCCACATGCCGGATCTTGTTCAAGCCCTCTAAGAACAGAGCCAGCGTTTCATCGGTGGCCATCAAGGGATCGCCGCCACTCAAAATCACTTCAATAATATCTGGATGCGCTTCAAGATAAGCAAAGATCTCATCCCATTTTCGCCCCGGGTTATTTTGTTTGTAGGGGAAATGCCGCCTGAAACAGTAGCGGCAATGTATGGCGCAGCTACTCGTTAAGGTGATCAATACTCTGGATGGGTATTTATGCAACAGGCCGCTAACCGGGTTATAGAGAGATTCCTGTAAAGGATCTGTAGAATACAAGTTTGACGAGGAACTTTCTTCTGGTGAGCAAAGTACTTGGCGCAACAAAGGATCGTGTGGATCGCCTTTTTGCATGCGCGCGACAAAGCTTTGCGATACTCGAAGCGGAAACTGTTTGTCCCATTGCCAAGGAATATCCTGCTCGCAAAGACCCAGCTGCTTTAACAGCACATGGGGATCCGTTATCAGCCGGCGTAGGGCCTGCTGCCAATCGGGATGTTGTTGCAAGACAATGGGTTGAGTTATCATGAGCGACTTCAAAAAGGCCAAAGTATAAACTAAAAATCCGTGGCAAACACAAAATCAGGTGAATAATGGCAACTTTAAGTACCAATGAATTTCGAAGCGGCGTCAAAATTATGCAGGATAACGATCCGTGCACCATCATCGATAGTGAATTTGTAAAGCCAGGCAAAGGCCAAGCATTTTGCCGAGTTAAGTTCCGTAACTTAAGAACTGGGCGTGTACTTGAAAAAACCTTCAAATCTAATGAAACGGTTGAAGGGGCGGACGTAATCGATGTGGAAATGCAATATCTGTATCATGATGGCGAACATTATCATTTCATGGCACCAGAATCTTATGAGCAACATGAGATGAATGCCAAAGTGGTCGATGAAGCTGCAAAATGGTTAAAAGAACAAGATATTTGTATTGTCACTTTATGGAATGGCGCTCCTTTATCAGTAGCACCGCCTAATTTTGTTATTTTGAAAATCGCCGATACCGATCCGGGTTTGCGTGGTGATACCTCAGGTGGTGGCACAAAACCCGCTACTTTAGAAACTGGTGCAGTGGTTCGTGTTCCGCTCTTCTTAGAAATTGGCGACAGCATCAAAGTTGACACCCGTAACGCCGAGTATGTTTCCAGAGCAAATAAATAATGCAATGGCAGCCTAGTGCTTCGCTTTCTAGGCTAAAGGAGCGCGCTGATTTTTTGCGCGCCATACGCCTTTTTTTTGATGAGCGCGATGTTATGGAAGTCGATACCCCTTTGCTCTGCCAAGGGGTCGCAACTGATCCGGGTTTACAAGCATTTGCTGTTAATATTTTCCTAGAAACACAAAAACCCGTCTTACGTTTTCTACAAACTTCCCCAGAATTTTCAATGAAACGCATAGTAGCAGCCGGCAGTGGACCCATTTATTATTTGGGAAAATCGTTTCGCCAAGGGGAAGTCGGCACAAAACATAATCCCGAATTTACCATGCTTGAGTGGTATCGCCCTGGCTGGGATCATCTAGCGCTGATTGCTGAGGTTGATACGCTTATGCAGCAGTTAGTGGGAACCAAGCCTGCCCAGCACACCACCTACACCGCATTGTTTCAACATTACTTTGGCTTACAACCACATTTGGCTTCGATTAATGAATTACAAGCTGCGGCCTGTGAGAAGGGCTGGGTAAGCTTTGATTCGCTTCCTGAGATGGATAGAGATGGTTGGTTAGATCTGCTAATGAGCCATGGTATCGAACCGCATCTTGGAATGGATGCGCCTCTGGTGGTAACCGATTATCCGGCCTCACAAGCGAGTTTGGCGCAAACCCGTACCATTGAAGGCCCTAAGTCTTATAAGGTCGCTGAGCGCTTTGAGTTTTATTATAAGGGCATAGAATTAGCTAATGGTTACCATGAGCTAGCTTGTGCTAAAGAACAGACGATGCGCTTTCAGGAAGATTGCTTGAAAAGAAAAGCGACCGGGCAACCTGAACGGCCAATTGATCCCTTTTTAATCGCGGCTTTGGAAGCAGGATTCCCGCCTTGTGCAGGTGTCGCGTTAGGGGTTGATCGCTTGTTTATGTTGAAACTGGGTGAAAAAGAGATCGGGAAAGTGATCCCCTTTGTCTGGGATATTGCTTGATGTAGGGGACGACCACCGTGTCGTCCCGGGCCGGCCTCGATGCCGGCTCCTACAAATTATCTAGTGAACCCCTGGTGCCACACGATGACGAAGTTTGTTTTCTTCCTCTTCGCGCGCAGGTTGCGGCTGACAACGTAAGCTCGGTAGCGGCCTGGACATCGAGGGCAAGAAAGTACGGCCAATCGGTTCGAGTGTCGCCTGTAAATTAAGCGCAGGCATATTGGGCAGCTCATGTGTTTTGCCATTCAAGATCGCCATGAGCAGCTGAATAGTATAAGGCTGTTCTTTGTTTGGTACAGAAGACTGCGGCTTTTGATGGGGTTGTGCCACTTTGGTTTCGCTATGCATTCTTTCAACAATAGGCGCTAGCTTATTAAAAAGATTTTCAGCAAAGCGTCGTTGACTGGCGTTAATATCGTCGAAAAATTCATCATTGATAATCACATTCACTGCCGCAAAAGCGGAGTCGATAAACTGGTTTTGTTTATTGTCACTGACTTTATCAAGGGAAACAACTTGTAAGCCTATAGGCTTCAACAAGCTATTTAAAGTCTGTTTAAGCTTAGGAAGCACGACTTCACGGATGAGGATTTCCATTTCTCTGGGATCGGCAACCACCATTCTTTGGCGAAGCTTTTCATCCATTTTGGGGAAAAGCTCGTCCAGCTTTTTAGCAAACATGCTGGGATCGCGGTTGAGCGCCCATAGGCACAGCAATGCGGGGCTAAACCCACAGTCATCATGCTGAGTGATATTAATTTGAGAGACAAGTTCGCGAGCACGTGTAGCTTGACCGTGAGCGATGGCGTGACAGAATTGCACTTGCTTTGGCGTCATTGCTTTTCCCTTGCATTAAAAGAAAGGAAATCATGGCATAAAATGACCGATCCGCTGGCCAACGACAATTCGAGAATCTAGGGAATATTCCTTTTCCCATCGCAGGTTCTCAGCAAACAACATAATTACTGTAGAGCCGAGAGAAAAATAACCCATTTCTTCACCTTTGTCTAACACTATGTGCTGTTCTTGGGTTTGTGGGTATTGAACATGGATCATTTCTTTGTTTCTTTGCGAGCTAAGATGGCCTGCCCAGCGCATAGCAATGTTTCCAACAATCATTGCGCCAACCAGAACGATGGCAAAAGTACCTTGTTCATTTTTGAACAAAGAAACTACCCGTTCATTACGCGCAAAAAGCTGATCAACATGGGTTGCGGTTAAAGGATTTACCGAAAATAAGTCGCCTGGTATGTAGGACATTTGTTGAAGTGTCCCATGGCAGGGCATATGGACGCGGTGGTAATCTTTAGGGGCCAGATATATCGTTGTAAAACGGCCATTTTGAAATGGCTTGGGATCGATAGCATTGCCCAGCAAAGCACTTACCGTATAAGAATGGTTTTTAGCTTGCACCAGCGCGCCATTATCGATGTTACCGATTTGACTAATAGCGCCATCACAGGGGGCACAAATGACGTTAGGTGCGCGATCAACAGGGCGCAACTCAGGTTTTAAGTGGCGAATAAAAAAATCATGGAAGCAAGCATAGGCTGTGGGATCTTGCTCGATCGCTTCACTCATATTGATGCCATACAGCCGAATAAAACGTTTAATCGCCCAATTTTTAAATGCAGGATTGTGCCAATGAGAGAGCTTGCCATAGCACCAAGAGATAAAATGTTGCGGTAAATAATTCTGACGCCAAACTTCAAACGGAACTTGCACGGTAAACCTCGGTCGCTTAATGGTTGCCAAAAATAAGCTATTGAACTATATCATAGCCAAGCTTTGATTGAACCTTATACCAGATTTTGGCACTGTTTTGGCGATTCTATTTAGTGCTTAGGCAATCAGACAGCAAACTTTGATAATTAGCCAACCTAAATCCAGCAATAGCACCTTCGCGAACGGCCTCAAGTAATGCGCAACCGGGTTCGCTCTTGTGTTCACAATTGCGAAATTGACACAGCCCCAAATAAGGGGAGAACTCAGGATAGCCAGCTAAAATTTGCGCAGCACTATAATGCTCGACTTTAAAGGCATGGATACCAGGGGAGTCAATCAGATTACCGCCAGTGGGTAAATGATAGAGTCGCGATGCGGTCGTGGTTTGGCGACCTAAGCGATCATTGTGAGAAAGCGTTTGAATATGGACTTTGGCATCAGGGATGAGCGTTCTTAATAGTGACGATTTGCCAACGCCTGATTGCCCCACCAAAATGCTCTCGTGATGATTTAAGGTTTCTGCTAATTGTGAAAGCCCAAGTTTAGTTTTTGAGCTCACCTTAATAATGGTGTAACCCAATTTTTCATAAATACTTAAGCGCTCATCTAAATCGGCATGCTCTGCATTTGTTGCTAAATCCCATTTGTTGATGACTATCACAACGGAGACTTTGAGCATGGATGCTGCAATTAAATAGCGATCGAGCGTGGTTGCTTGTGGAATAGGCACTAAGGCTAACACCACAACCATGCAATCAACATTGGCAACGACGGGTTTTGTTCCATATTTATGAGGTTTGGTGATCACGCTGCGACGATCTTTGCAGGCAACGATAATGCCTGTATGGTCATCAATCGGTTGCCAAATCACTTCATCGCCTGTTGCTAACGACCCTAAGTTTTGGCGAACGGTGCATTGGAAAAGTTGACCTGCTTGGTTTTCGACAATCAAAGTGGTACCGTAATGCGCAACCAGGAGTCCTGGTTGTTCCGGGCTAAGGCCGCTTACTTTCGTTTCAGTGGATTGTGTTTGGCTTTCTTTAGCGCGGGCGAGACGTTCGGCTTGTATCTCTTTTTGTCGCCGGATTTGTCGGTGAGTGAGTCTTTTTTTTGTCATATTTCCTGTACTAATCTACGGCGTTGCGTGATGCTAATTCATTAAGTCAGTTTAAAGGATAAAGGCCCCAAAATGAATGAGAAATTGCCAAATTTAATTTGGATAGACCTTGAGATGACTGGCTTAGATACGCAGAATGACCAGATCATCGAAATCGCAACCATCATTACAGATAGTCAATTAAACGTCCTCGCGGAAGGTCCTAATTTAGCGATACATCAACCTTCTGAACTATTAGAAAAAATGGATGAATGGAACCAAAAGCAACATAAACTTTCTGGGCTAATCGATCGTGTCAAAGCGAGCACTATTACCTTAGCAGAAGCCGAAGAACAAACGCTAGCGTTTGTAGCAAACTATGTTGGGCCGCGTGCGTCTCCAATGTGTGGCAACACCGTTTGTCAGGATCGCCGTTTTCTTCACCGCTTAATGCCGAGGTTAGAAGCTTATTTTCATTATCGGCATTTAGATGTTAGCACTGTAAAAGAATTAGCAAAAATGTGGTCTCCTACCGTTTTTAGAGGACTCAACAAAGAATCCAAACATCTTGCTTTAGATGATATTAAAGAATCTATCTTAGAACTGCAGTACTATCGCGACCACTTTTTTAAGCTTGAAGAGAAGGGAACCTAACCTTCATGACAGCACAATCACTCGCGCTTTATCACGCGCAAGATGTTAAAAAGCTCGATAGCTTAGCCATCAAGGATAATACATTAACCGGGTATCAATTAATGTGCCGCGCGGGAATGAGTGCTTGGCAATTGATTTCTGAACGTTTTTCGCACATCAAGACGCTGACCATTTTTTGTGGTACAGGCAATAATGGCGGTGATGGTTTTGTACTTGCTCGTGTTGCAAAAGAACAAGGGTTGCAAGTGCGTGTAATCGCGTTAGGACGAACCGATCAGGTTTTGCCAGAAGAGGCAACACAAGCGCGTCGTGCATGGTTAGATAAAGCGGGGGCGATTGAGCCCTATACAGGGCAAGCATTGCAAAGTGAGCTGATTGTTGATGCGATGCTGGGTATCGGAGCGAGAGCGCCATTACCTTCGGATTTCATTGCCGCTATTCATCATATCAATCAAAGTGGGATCCCGGTGTTGGCTATCGATATTCCATCAGGATTGCATGCTGATACGGGGAGCGATTTGGGGGCGGTGGTAAAAGCAGACTGCACGTTAACCTTCATTGCCTTAAAGGTTGGATTATTTTTAAAAGATGCGGTGGACTATGTCGGCGAAATTGTGTTCGATTCGCTGGATATTAGTGAAACCTTATATGACAAAGTAACACCATGTGCCTTTCGTTTAGACTATGATCAGGCGATTACTTATTTAAAAAAACGTAAACGCTCTGCTCATAAAGGGGATTTTGGGCATGTGCTCGTGATAGGTGGTGGGCTTCTGGGATATAGCGGCGCCCCCGCATTAGCAGCAGAAGCTGCCATGCGAGCAGGTGCAGGACTTGTATCCGCGATAGTGTCACAAGAGGCGTTACCCTTATTGGCACGTGCTCCCAAAGAGTTAATGTGTTATGCACCCTCCGAACCCAATGATTGCACTGCGCTTTTATCGCGCGTTACTGTCTGTGTTGTAGGGCCAGGACTGGGACAAACAGCTTGGGGCAAAACGTTTTTTCAAGCCGCCTTGTCCTTGCATAAGCCCATGGTGATAGATGCCGATGGCTTAAACTGGTTAGCAAAATTTCCGCAACATGCGCAAAATTGGATTTTAACGCCGCATCCAGGTGAAGCTGCCAGACTATTGAATCAAGCTATCGAGCAAGTACAAGCCGATCGAGTACAAGCGGCAAAAACGCTACAGCAACGCTTCGGTGGCGTTGTTGTATTGAAGGGAGCAGGAACAGTCATCGTCGATGAACTAGGTAATGTGTTCATCAATGAAGGAGGCAATCCTGCGCTTGCAACGGCCGGTTCTGGCGATGTTTTGGCAGGGTTAATTGGTGGATTACTCGCGCAAGGCTTAACCTTAGCGCAAGCGGCATTGCTGGGTGTGAGTGTGCATTCGCATGCTGCTTTACTGGAACAATCAATGGGTGAGCGCGGTATGATTGCCAGTGACTTATTATTACATATTCGCTCTTTGTTAAATGTGTTTAGAGCCCAGTAATGGTTGATGTGTTGCAATTTAAAGCGAACAACGAATCAGCGATGGAACAACTCGGTAGCGCGTTAGCTAAAAGCATCGGCTCTGCGGGTTTGATTATATACTTAAACGGCGAGTTAGGCGCAGGTAAAACCACATTCGTTCGAGGTTTTTTGCGTGCATTGGGAGTCTTGCATACCGTTAAGAGTCCCACCTATACATTAGTTGAACCTTATCAGATTGAACAAACCAGCATTTATCATTTTGATTTATACCGGCTTAATGATAGCCAAGAATTAGAAGCTATCGGTATTAGAGATTATTTTCATGTGAAGGCAATTTGTTTAGTGGAGTGGCCCCAAAAAGGCGCACCATTGTTACCTTCGCCGGATCTCACGCTAGATATCCACATTAGAGAAAACGAACGTTTGGTTGAAATAACAGCCAACAACAACAGGGGTAATGATGCATTACAAGCACTGGGTCGCAGCGGTATTACTGATAGCCAGTAGTCCTTTTGCTTTCGCAACAGAAAAGGTTGAAAGTTTACGCGTTTGGGCATCGCCAACGAGTACTCGAATTGTTTTGGATATGTCAGGTGAGGCTAAATATAAATTATTTACACTTGATAATCCTCATCGGCTGGTTCTAGATATCGCGGATACTGAGCTTAAATCCAAATTAGATGAAACGATGTTGAAGGATTCGGGGATATCCAGAGTGCGATATGCACATGAAAAAGGCCGTGTTCGGATTGTGTTTGACTTAGATTCAAAAGTCTCTTCGTCTAGTTTTATATTGGCACCCAATCAGTCATATAGTCATCGTTTAGTAATCGATTTAGCACAAGCTGAGACAAAAGCTGTATCGGTAAAAGCCGATGCAAAAAAATACACATCCAGAGACTTTATTGTTGCAATTGATCCAGGTCATGGTGGTGATGATACCGGTGCTATTGGTTTGAAGAAGAAGTTGCGTGAAAAAGATGTGGTTTTTGCAGTTTCTAAAAAGTTAGAAGCCATGATCAATGCACAAAAGGGTATGCGAGCTTATTTAGTGCGTTCTGGCGACTATTATGTTGGATTGCGCAAGCGAATGACGCTGGCAAGAGAACAAGGTGCTGATCTCTTTATTTCAGTCCATGCCGATAGCTTTAATGATCCACGTGCCAGTGGAGCTTCCGTGTATGTGTTGTCAGAAAAAGGAGCAAGTAACGAAGCCTCAAGATGGCTGGCAGAACGTGAAAACCGGTCTGACTTAGTCGGTGGAGTGAGCTTAGAAGATAAAGGTGATGTGCTAGCCTCAGTTTTGTTAGATTTATCACAGACAGCCAGTCGCAGTGCAAGCCATGAGCTGGCGACGCATTTGATCAGCAACTTGGGTAAAGTCACTGATTTGCATCATAAGTCGGTACAGCGCGCAGGATTTATGGTGCTCAAATCACCCGATATCCCTTCAGTCTTAGTTGAGTTGGGGTTCGTCTCAAATCATAAAGGTGAAGAAAAATTGGCGCTTGCAACGCATCAGCATGCGTTAGCTAATGCATTGTTAGCCGGCGTAAAATCGTATGCGGCAAAAAGAACATTACCTGGCAAACACCCTGACGACTCAAATATGGCTCATAAAAAGACCAGAGATGTCTTGGCTTCTAGATAATGATGAAGCGTATTGCACAATTAACAACGGTGTTGTCGAATCAAATTGCTGCGGGTGAGGTTGTAGAAAGACCCGCTTCCGTTGTCAAAGAATTAGTGGAAAATAGCTTAGATGCATTGAGTACACAAATAGACATCGATATTGAAGGCGGTGGCGTTCATTTAATTCGAGTGACAGATAATGGTCATGGCATTGTTAAAGCAGATTTACCTTTGGCATTTGCACGTCACGCCACCAGTAAAATATCGACCATCCAGGATTTAGGCGCAATCGCAACATTAGGTTTTCGTGGAGAGGCACTGGCGAGTGTTGCTTCCGTATCTCGCTGTCGACTGGTGTCAAAAGCACTGCACGAGACAAGCGCATGGCAAATTCAACTCAGCCCCGATATGACGACGACGATCTTGCCTGCTGCACATGCCCAGGGAACAACCGTTGAAATTGCTGATTTGTTTTATAATACACCGGTCAGACGTAAATTTATTCGCAGTGAAAAATCAGAATTTCAAGCAATCGATGATACCGTGAAACGATTAGCGTTAAGCTATCCTGAGGTATCCATTCGTTTAAAGCACCAAGGCAAGCAATTACGACATTATCCAGGTACCTCTGCCAGAGTGAGTGAGATAAGCCGCGTTGAAAAAATTTGTGGACAAGCATTTGTCGAACAGGCGTTATCACTTGAATTAACCGCTTATGGGGTTAAACTTCGTGGTTGGCTGTCGCCAGCTTTAATGCGTCGTCAAGCAGATTGCCAATATTTTTTTATTAATCAACGCATGGTGAAAGATCGATTATTAAATCACGTCATTAAAACGGTTTATCAACAGCAGTTGGGTTTGCAAGAAGGTACTTATCCTAGCTATGTGCTTTATCTTAACGTCGAACCCAGTGAAGTGGATGTGAATGTGCATCCAACGAAGCAAGAAGTGCGCTTTAGCCAGCCAAGATATATTCATGATTTTATCTCTAAGGCATTGAGTGAAGCATTAGGTCAACATGTTGAGTCACCGCTTAACATTGAAAAAAGCGTTTATGTCAGTAATAAGCGAGCAGCCTCATTACCGACTAGCAACGCACCCGTCGGATTACAGCCGATAACGGTGAAAGCACAGCGTTATGCTTTAATAGAAGATGAGCAGGGATTGACTATTTATGATTTATACAAAGGGAAAAATGCACTCATTAAAAACTATTTTTTACAGTCGTGGGGACATATCCCAAACAAGCCGTTGTTGTTCCCTTTTGAGATCACGTTGCCTCAAGCTAACCTTCTAGATAATGCAATTTGTCATCGTCTTAGTGAAATCGGATATTTAATAAAAAAAGACGAAAAGAAGTTAACGGTATTGGCGGCGCCGCTTATTAGCCTGCATACTAACCCTAGCGAATTTTTGTTGGCTTTGATTAATGAAATGAAAATAGATCAAACGCAATTGCATCTTTGTGAATGGTTAGCCGAGCATTTATCAAAACAAAGTTTATCTACTATTGATAATCAAACACTTAGCCTTTTATTGAAAATTAGTATAAACGAGCAGAAAATAGGTGCATGGCGTCAATATTCTCATGCAGAATTCGAGCAGATGATCGATTTACCATCTACCAATTAAGTACCACCACTCATCCATTTTGAGGTATCTCCCCTGAATTTTAAATGACCAGCTAGGTCCCTAATTAGGCATTTTAACTTGGTCCAGCTATCAATTTCCTGACAAATTTTGTAAAATAGCTAAGTATTGTTATTAAAACGGTGATATATCTTGAGTGAGTTCTTAAACCAAATTGCTAACGGCGTCGGAATTGTCGGCGTGATTATTATTCTAATGGCCTATTTTTTATTGCAATCCAAGCGGATCGCATCAGAAGGTGTTTTTTATTCCTTAATGAATTTAATCGGTGCCAGTTTAGTTCTTTATTCATTGATCATTGACTGGAATACGCCAGCTGTCATTATGGAAACAGTGTGGATTGTTATCAGTGTCTTTGCTCTATTTAAAGCTTTTATCAGAAAAAATGCCTGATCTTCCAATTATTTGCATTATGGGCCCAACCGCAAGTGGCAAAACCGCTTTGGCACTTGCTTTGTCAGAACAATTTCCTATCGAAATTATTAATGTTGATTCTGCGCAAATTTATCAAGGCATGGATATAGGATCTGGCAAACCCAGTGTTGCTGTCCGTAAAAAAGTGCCACATCATTTAATGGATATTCTCGATCCTGCGCAACCTTATAGCGCAGCGCAGTTTTGCTATAATGCTATTGAGGCGATTCAAAGTATTATTTCGCGTAACCGCATCCCTATTCTGGTAGGGGGCACCATGCTGTACTTTAAAGCGCTTCAGCAAGGATTATCAGAATTACCTGAAAGCTCCCCTATCATTCGACAGCAGTTGGAAAATCATTTGCAGGAAAATGGCCTGGATGCATTGTATCAAAGATTGCAAGTGCTCGATCCGTTGCGTGCATCACAAATTAAATCCACCGATCCACAGAGGATTTTGCGTGCATTAGAAATTTATGATATCACTGGAAAAACGATGAGCGAATGGCTCGTTAGGCCACGCATCCCGCTGCATAGCTATCAGTTTATTAATATTGCTCTCATTCCACAAACCACGCCACGGGAAGTGTTGCATCAACGTATCGAACAGCGTTTTGTAGGGATGTTAGATGAAGGGCTGGTTGAAGAAGTGAAAAAGCTCTATCAACGAGGAGATCTCGCGCCATCGATGCCCGCTATTCGTGCAGTGGGTTATCGCCAAGTTTGGCAATATTTGGCAAATGAATTGAGTTATGAAGCAATGCGTGAGACAGCAATCGCAGCAACAAGACAATTGGCAAAACGCCAATTAACTTGGTTGCGATCGTGGCCCCAAATGCAGTTTTTTGATATGGATGCTCCCGATTTGCTGGTTAATGTAAGCAGCAACATTAACCAGCAACAGCATAACTAATTATTTAGACTCTATATTGTGGTGCGACTTTGCCGCGTGGGCCGCTTTTATTTAGATTCATCTCATCAACCGCTTCTTGTGTGGTTAAATAATGAAGCCCTGTCGAAGTGACCTCCAGACGATGCGGGTTTGTTGGTAGCTGTTGTCCATTCAAGCCATAACGATCAATTCCTTCTCCTGAAAAAATTAACTCTCTAGATTGTCTCTTTTCAATGAGATTACTGGCATGCTCCGCTTTGGTGGTATCTTTTTCGCCAAACATTAATACAACAGGCGATATCTTTGTTCTTGGCCCCGGATCAATTGCTTCAGATTGAGGTGTACTATTTGCAATGTCCTTTTTTGTTTCCTCAACACACGCAATGATGGGTTCTCTCTCAACAACCTGGACCGCCAGAACAGTGGCGCTATTTTCAGCGACCTCAACGGGCAAAGTAGCTGGTTTTGTACGATGTTTTGAAGATTTGTGTTTTCGATGCGGTTTTTTCGCTGTAACTTCAATTTCAGTTTTCGCTTTAACTTTAACTTCGGCAGCATCAGGCTTAGCTTCCTCTGTTGGTGTGACAATGTGGATAGGCGGCAAACCTTTGTGCCGATGAGTGATTAGTTTCCAAGCGCCAGTAATTGCATCAGTAAATTTTTTCATCTTTACATTCCTTATCATTACATTGGTTATAGGTCACTACACGTAAAAAAATAGAGAACCGATGTTCTCTTCAATTGCTTTGGTTATGAATGTATTCATAACCAAAGCATAGATCGATTGAATTAGAATTTTTTGCCTTTATTAGTACCGGTTGGTTGGTCATGACGTGAAGGTTGGCCTTGTGGTTGACCTTTTTGTGCAGTTTGTTGTTGCTGATGTTTTTGCTGCTGATCACGTTGTTGCTGATCGCGTTGTTGTTGTTCTCGTTTAGGGTCATGCGCAGGTTTTTTATCGGTAGGTTTCATGGGGTAGCTCCTCAAGGATTATTTAATGATTTAATCAATACACTCAATGTTGCATACTGCATAAAATTGCAATCTGAAGAATATTCAGCATCCCTTTGCTACACATTTACGTGTCGTGACACAATCATAGACCAATCTAAGAAAGGAAAAACTGCGATAAAAAACAGCTTGTGCTTATTGATGAGCTAGAACAGGTGTGAATGTTGAAGGTTTATCCGTTGTTACGGAATTTATAGGGATGCCGAAGTAACGGCAGAGACCAAAAACTGCGAGATAAAAAGGTATTGTATCAAGCAAAGCACAGATTGCTTTGAAGCTATAACAACACAGAATGAGCGTGACTATCTGATGAAAAACACTTTTCTCTGCTGAAATAGGTAAGCCATCTGAAAAATAATAAGTGACAAGAATAACAATTGTGGTATCGACAAGCTGACTTATTAGTGTCGATGCATTATTTCTTAGCCAGAGATGTTTTCCTCGAGTTAATTTTTTCCAAAAATGAAAAAGATGGACATCTAATAACTGTGCAGTTAAGTAAGCGACCATAGAGCCAATTACACATCCGGTAGTAAAGCTTCGAATACGGAAAAAGGCATAATCCGGATGGGTGGGGGGAGGAAGGTGTGTTGTGGGATCTAGTACAACATTGGGCGGTAAAAATCCGGCAACCCAAATGATCAGTAAAATCCAAAGGTTAATCAGAAGCCCCACCCATACCACGCCATTCGCGCGGGCTTTGCCATAAAATTCTGAAATAATATCGGTACATAAAAAAGTGATTGGATAAGGCAACACACCAATAGGGATAATCATTGGAATTTGCATACCTGCAAAAGTGAAGCTGAGATCAATGAAGCGACTAATTCCAAGAATGTTGATAATTCCAAGGGTGCCGAGAAAAAGCCCGGCTAACAACAAAAAGACTTGTTCACGTCTTTTGGTATAGCGATCGGCTGATGGTGCTGAGTCAACTTTCATACTTTGGCTGTAATTTGAGCAGGGGTAGCCATGATAGCGGGATCTTTAGCGCACATACAATCCCTCAAAAGTTGTTAGCCTTCGACAGAATGCGTATGCTTAAGTATGCACGACAATATTGAGGGTATAAAACATGCAGGAAGCATTGCTTAAAGACCGCAGAGTAAAAATAGCACTTTGGATAGTGGGTGCAATTATCCTTGGGGTTTGGGCAAACGCTGCATGGATTCAAAAAACACGTATCTTAGATAGCAAAGTACAGACTACCTTCAACCAATATAAACAGAATTTGAATGCTCGAGCTCAATTATTGCCTGAATTTATTGCACTGCTCAAAAATTACGCACCGCAAGAGCAAGCGCTCTTACAAGAAATGAGTACCAGCTATGAATATAGTCAGCGTTATCAAGCTCCTATGCAAATACTGACCGACCCTAAATTAGCTGCAGAATATATGCAGTTACAAAGCAGGGTAGTGAATAGCGTGCTTCATTTTGGAAAATTAGCACAAACACTCCCTGCCTTGGCGCAAAATAAGCAATACTTTCTACTCATAAATCAATGGGTTGAAATTAATGTGGTCGTAGAAAACAATGAAAGAGCGCTCAACAATTTCATTGTTCTTTATAATGGGAATCTTCGAGGAGTTCCAAACGCTTTTTTTAACCGTCTTTTTTATCATTATCCCTTCAGAGCCCCCAGCAACTTGGCAAAACCGGTCAGATAAACCGCTTTATTTAGCCGACTTGCGACATTGTTATCTGGTTAACTATAAAGTTACACTAAGCCCCTTAATAGTGCTGCTCACAAGCAATATAGGGGCTAACGAAATGGAAAAAAATATTGGGGTAAAAGCGCTGATTGCTTGGGTATTCACCCTTTTATCACTGATAGCAACGCCCTTAACAGCAGCTACAATTGCTAATCATGTTGTTGATGCTACGCATGTCTTAGCAGAACCTGTGCGCCAAAACCTCAATTCGCGCCTATTGCAAGCCGCTAATGAAGGACGCGCGGATATCATCGTTTTAATCTTAAACCAAGAAGATGCATTCTCCCATAATCAACTGACGGAATCGCTTATTTTGGAATGGGAGGCAAAACTCGAACCCGCTAGATTGCCTAAAAAACGTGCTTATCTTGTGCTGAATAAAGCAACGCATCAAGCGAGCATTGCATTGGGTAAAGACGTTGTCATTACCGATGATTTACTCTATAGCTTAAGAGAAATCCAAATCAAAATTTTAGCGCCAAGTTTAATTGCTACAGATATGAAAACAGCCGTTGTGCTAGCTTCGCAAGGCCTACTCGGTGTTTTTGAAGTTTGGCCTACCCAAGTTGCCCTGCCCTCAATGCCACTGCCATTATTTACCATTTTAAAATGGATTGCCCAATGCAGTCTTTTAGGTGGTTTGATTTTGCTAATGCGCGCTCTTTTTACCCAACCCCATTGGCAGACATTGCCGATTTCTGAAGAAGTGTCATTTTTACTAAACGAACAAGCAAGTTTAGCCATGGCTTATTGGCGTGAGCACCGTCACATCGAATCAATTTAAGAGTCCCCCCATGGTGTCTGTATAGCATAACTAACTTATATGAATACCTGGGTAATTCACAGGGCATTTAGGTTGGTGTAAAGCCGTGATAGACTGTTAAGGCTAAGGAAAGACACGGTTGTAACATAACACAACTAAAAAATAAGGAGCGGTCCAATGCCAAAGGGGCAATCATTACAAGACCCTTTTCTCAATGCCTTGCGTAAAGAGAAAATTCCGGTTTCGATCTATTTGGTCAATGGAATTAAATTACAAGGGCAAGTTGAGTCTTTCGACCAATTTGTTGTTTTATTAAAGAATAGCGTTAGTCAGATGGTATATAAACATGCCATTTCGACAGTTGTACCTGCTAGAAATATTACGACTAAACTGCCGATAGTAGGACAAAACGAAGAATTTACGGCAGGCAATCAATAACTATAGCCTTAAATTGGGGGAGAACAATCGTTGTTCGAACGGCCAGAACGCGGTGAACGGGCTGTTCTTGTCCATGTAACCTTTCGACATCAATCTGAACAAGCGGATCTTCTTGAATTAGGAGAGCTAGCCTTTGCAGCGGGCGTAACGTCCGTTGCGAAGGTAACCGCAACACGTGATAAACCCGATCCTAAGTATTATGTTGGGCAGGGTAAATTAACTGAACTAAAAGATGCCGTTAATTTGCATGATGCAGCAGTGGTTATTTTTAACCATGAACTGAGTCCTTCACAAGAACGCAACGTTGAGCGATTTATAAAATGTCGCGTTTTATCAAGAACGGGGCTTATTCTCGATATTTTTGCTCAACGCGCACGCACATTTGAAGGTAAATTGCAGGTTGAGTTAGCTCAGTTAGAGCATCAATCGACCCGTTTGGTAAAGGGCTGGACCCACCTTGAGCGACAAAAGGGGGGCATTGGCTTAAGAGGAGGCCCTGGCGAAACGCAATTAGAAACCGATCGTCGTCTGATCCGAGATCGTATTATCAATATTCAAAAGCGCCTTGAAAAAGTGCGTCAGCAACGAGGGCAAAGCCGGCATGCTAGAAAAAGAGCCGAAGTGCCAACGATTGCTTTAGTCGGCTATACCAACGCAGGTAAATCAACTTTATTTAACGTATTAACCGGTGCCCATGTTTTTGTTGCAAACCAGCTGTTTGCCACACTTGATCCAACCTTGCGTGCTATTGAGCTCTGCGGAATTGGTAAAGTGGTTTTAGCCGATACGGTGGGATTTATCCGCCAGCTACCGCATACTTTAGTTGATGCTTTTAGGGCAACCTTAGAAGAAACGAGCCAAGCATTATTAATTTTGCACGTGGTTGATGCGCATGATGAGAAATTTGAAGAACATATTCATGAAGTTAATCAAGTGCTCGCCGATATTGGGGCAGACGAAGTTCCTCAGCTTTATGTCTATAATAAAACAGATCTCATTGCAGATAGGGGAATTCACCCAGGGGATGTTGAGCGAGACAAAGAAGGTAAAATAACTAAGATATGGGTTTCAGCGTTAGCGAAAGAAGGATTAGATTTGCTGCGCGAAGCTTTGCAAGGTAGGCTTAGCATCGAAACAATGGAAGGCAGCCTATATTTGCCACCAGAACAAGGGCAACTACGTTCACAGCTTTACGCCTTACAAGCCGTACTCGAAGAAAGGGTTGTAGAAACGGGCGGATGGGATTTTAAAATTAAGATAACTAAATATCATTGGGAAAAGCTTTGCCAACAATATGCTGGTTTGGCATCAGTGTTACTGGGTAAAAGCAACAAAAGAGGTTAACCATGTCTTGGAATGAGCAAGGTGAAAGGGACGACAAGGGTAAGAAAAAGGATCCATGGGGGAACAACGAAGCAGGTCCTCCCAATATTGATGAGGCGCTGAAGCAAATTCAACGCAAATTAAGGAGCCTCTTTGGTGGTCAAGAAGCCCCCAAAGGTCCTAACGGTCCGATCGGCGTTAACAGCAGTCCAGCGAGTTCAGGTTCCGGAAAGACTATCAGCTTCGGGCTCATCGGCATCGCCTTATTAGCCGTTTACGTGATAAGCGGCATTTATATTGTTGGACCCGCTGAAGAAGCAGTGGTGCTACGGTTAGGTCGTTATGTGACGACGGAAAAACCAGGACCACATTGGATTGCCCCTTTTATCGAAACACGAGAGATCGTCAATGTTCAAGAAGTGAAAACGCTTGAGCGGGGTGGCCCTATGTTGACCAAAGATGAAAATATTGTGAATGCTAATATTGCCGTTCAATATCGCATTAACAATCCTAAAGAATTTTTGTTCAATATTGTGAATCCTGAAACCAATTTAAAACAAGTTGCAGACAGTGCGTTACGAGCCGTGGTCGCGCAGTCAACGTTAAATGAAGTATTAACGAGTGGTCGTGGTGAAATTGGCGCGGAAATTTCCAGACAAGTGCAACAAATGCTGAATAATTATAAATCAGGTATAGAAATATCTGATTTGGCCATGCAGCAGACCAAGGCACCTGATGCTGTTAAACCTGCGTTCGATGATGCGATTAAAGCCCAGCAAGACGAAGAACGTTTAGTGAATGAAGCGCAAGCTTATGCACATAAAATTATTCCAATTGCAGAAGGGCGTGCAATACGTACCTTAGAAGAAGCCAAAGCCTATAAGCAGCAAGTGATATTGGGTGCTGAAGGTAAAACAGAAAAATTCGCTAAATTATTGCCAGAATACCAGCGTGCACAGCGAGTAACACGGGATAGAATGTATATCGATACATTACAAGAAGTGTATACGAATTCTTCTAAAATCCTTGTCGACGTCAATGGTGGTAATAATTTAATTTATTTGCCCTTGGACAAGATAATGCAGCAACCTAAGTCTTTACCCGTTGAAACCTCAGCGTCAAAAGATGAAGAAGAAAATGCTGCAGCTAACATTGAGCGGAATAATCAAAATATGGCTGCTTCACGTCGGATCGATGACAGAACCGGTTACGATGATATTGAACGTCCGAGAGGGGGAGCTTAATCATGTCCCGTACAGCGAGAACATTAAGTCTAGTCGTTTTAGTTTTTGGCTTATTCACAGCAGCATTAAGTTTGTTTGTTGTGGATGAAACCGAATGTGCGCTGATTGAACGTTTAGGTAATTGGGTTAGCGATTCCAAAACAGGGAATCCCAAAGTCCTAAACGCAGGCTTGCATTATAAACTGCCATTTTTAGATACCGTTCACTTCCTCGATAAACGTATTCAAACGATTGATATTTCTTCTTCTCGCATTCCTACCAGGGAAAAGAAAGAATTGATTGTCGATTTGTTTACCAAGTGGCGTATTACTGATTTTGCGACCTTTTCAATTAAGACAGGTGGTAACACCGTTAAGGCTGAAAAGCTGTTACGTGAAAAAATTGTCAATGGTTTACGCGGCGAAATCGGAAGACGCAAGTTGAGCGACGTCGTTTCTCAAGACCGCCAAAGCGTTATGGATAAAATTCGTATAGATGCTAACAATGCGGCACAAACCTTGGGTGTTGAAGTATTGGATGCCAGAATTGTACGTATTGACTTGCCGCCTGAGGTAAGTGAGGCCGTATTTAACTTAATGCGTACGGAACGCCAGCGAGTGGCTGCTGAGCATCGTGCTCAAGGTCGTTCACGTGCTGAAGCGATCCGTGCAGATGCAGATGCCAAAGTCATCGTATTGGTCGCTCAGGCTGAGCGCCAAGCGAACCTGCTTCGTGGTGAAGGTGACGGAAAAGCGGCGGAGATTTATGCGAATGTTTATGGCAAAGATCCCGAATTTTACAGTTTTTATCGCAGTCTTGAGGCCTACCGAGAGACATTTAAGAACAACAATGATATGCTAGTAATCAAACCAGATGATGCTTTCTTCAAGTATTTCCGTAAAAGCCAAGATGGCAACGGATCAGCTGGACGTTAGAAGACTCCAAGCATCAAATGATTATCATCGGGCGCAAGTCGCCCGATTTTTTTTGTTGAGTAAACCTACTTAGAAAAGGGGACTCAAACAATTTTGGATGTTTGTTATGTGGAACGATCTTTTTGCCGCCATTGCGCTTTTATTGGTTTTCGAGGGTATTATGCCTTCGCTAAGCCCAGCAAAATGGCGACAGGCAATTTGTAGGATTGCTGAAATGCCTGACTCAGCCCTTAGGATGATGGGTTTGACCAGTATGCTGGCAGGAGCCGCACTACTTTACGTAATTCGATAATACAAAAATCCTTTAGGAAGATGTTAAAAATGGCAAAAACGATGGTAATCCTCGGCAGCCAATGGGGCGATGAGGGTAAAGGTAAAATTGTTGATCTGCTTACTGAAAAAGCCGATCTCGTCGTTCGATTTCAAGGTGGCCACAATGCAGGGCATACTCTTGTAATCGATGGTAACCGGATGGTTTTACACTTAATTCCTTCTGGTATTTTGCACAAAGATGTGACCTGCATTTTGGGTCAAGGCGTCGTGATATCACCGAAGGCGTTGATGGATGAAATCAATCTATTAATGCAAAAAGGCATCCCTGTCTTAGAACGATTACGCATTAGCGGTGCTGCTGCATTAGTGCTTCCAAGCCATGTCGCCTTAGATAAGGCGCGCGAATTAGCGCAAGGGGCAAAGGCAGTAGGTACCACTTGTCGCGGCATTGGGCCGGCTTATGAAGACAAAGTAGCGCGCCGCGCCTTAAGATTCATGGATTTATTTGATGCAACCTTGTTTGCAGAAAAATTAGAACCGGTATTGGATTATCATAATTTCGTATTAACACAATATTACAAGCAAGCTGCCGTTTCCAAAGAAAGTATTCTAGAAGAAGCAGCATTAGCACGTGAACAATTGCAAGGTTTGATCGTCGATGTGCCAGCACTCTTAGCGGCTCGTTATGCCGATAATGCTAAGATTGTCTTTGAAGGCGCACAAGGTACACTGTTGGACATTGATCATGGCACCTATCCCTATGTCACTTCTTCAAACACCACAGCAGGTGGCGTGGCAACGGGTAGTGGTTTTGGACCGCGCTATATTCAAGACATCGTTGGTGTGACAAAAGCCTATTGCACTCGTGTAGGAGGCGGTCCATTCCCAACGGAATTACAAGATGATGTGGGCAAGCATATTGCAAAAGTAGGTCAGGAATTTGGAGCAACAACAGGGCGTCCTCGCCGTTGCGGTTGGTTTGATGCACTTGCAATGCGCCGTTCAGCGCAATTAAATAGCTTATCGTGGCTTGCTATCACTAAACTAGACGTATTAGATGAACTAACAGAAATCAAAATTTGTATCGGTTATCGTTGTGACGGGCAAGAACTAGATGTGCCTCCCATTGATGCGGTTAAATTAGGTGAATGTGAACCAATCTATGAATCATGGCCAGGCTGGTTACAAAGCACGCGTGGCGCAAGACAATGGGATCAGTTGCCAGAAGCTGCTCAGAACTATCTTAACCGACTAGCTGAAGTTGTGGGCGTACCCATCGCTATGGTGTCAACGGGCGCAGACAGGCATGATACAATTCTATTAAGCACACTCCTGTGAGAATCACTTCCCAGGTGGTGTATAGGCGCCAGGTAATCTTGTGCGCCTAGCTTAAAACATGGGGTAGATAGATAATAACGTATGGAAAGAAAGGAAGAAGGGTTGGTGCCGAGGAGAGGACTTGAACCTCCAAGGAGTTGCCTCCACAAGTACCTGAAACTTGCGTGTCTACCAATTTCACCACCTCGGCAGGATGTCGCAATCTATCTTGCGAAGGAACAGAAGTCAATATAAATCATTATGTCCAAAAAAGAATCAAATCACATACAAGACCCCTTCCAAGCGCGAGAGGCCGAGAAATACGAAACGCCTATTCCAAGTCGAGAATTTATTCTAGCGGAATTGACAAAATGGAATGGCCCCATTAAACGTAGGGCGTTATTAGAACATTTCAAACTCGAAGATCCTGACTTACGTGAAGCCTTTCGGCGGCGCTTAAAAGCCATGGTACGAGATGGTCAATTATTTAAAACTCATGAAGGCTATGTGCCAATTACGCAGATGGAAACATATACCGGTGTTCTTAACATCGATAAAGATTGGGAAGGGTATCTGCGTACCACCGAAACTGATCAAACCATTTCCCTGAGTGGGCCTACGCTGCGGGGTTACTATGATGGTGATAAAATCCAAGTACAAATTATTCAGATTGACCGTAGTGGTGACGCTAAAGGCCGCATCGTAGAATTGCTGGAAGCTGTAACGCCAATGGTTATTGGGCGACTTATCAAGACAGATGTCGCATACGAAGTCATACCTTTTGATCGTAAATATACACAAAATATCACGGTTCCCAAATCGAACAAACATCACGCCAAAGATGGCGATATTGTGCATATAAAAATTTTACGTGATGAAAAATATCAATTTCATGTACAGCCTGTTGGTGAAGTAACCGAAGTTTTAGGCGATCTTTCAACGCCTGGCATTGAAGTGAATATTGCTATCCGTAAGTTTGGTGTTCCACATGAATGGCCTAAAGCGGTTTTGCAAGATTGCAAAAAATGGGAACATAGCGAAAAAGTTGATTTTAAAGACAAACGTGAAGATTTAACCGAATTGCCTTTGGTCACTATTGATGGTGAAGATGCCAAAGATTTCGATGATGCGGTTTACTGCGAAGCACGTGAACAAGGCGGCTGGACGTTATGGGTTGCGATAGCAGATGTTAGTTATTATGTAAAACCTAACACGGCACTAGATAATGAGGCGATTAACCGCGGTAATTCAACCTATTTTCCAGGCAGTGTAATCCCGATGTTACCGGAAGTACTGTCAAATGGATTATGCTCGTTAAAGCCAGACGTGCCACGATTATGTGTTGTGTGCAAAATGTCGATTAATGAAAAAGGCATTATAACCCGTGCACAATTTTCTCGAGCCGTAATGCACTCTAAAGCACGTTTAACGTATACAGAAGTTGCGGAAATTTTGCGAGGCAATGTTGCTCTTCGTGAAAAATATGAATCGTTACTACTGCCTTTAGAATCTTTGCATAGCTTGTATGAAGCATTACACAAGCAACGCAAACATAGAGGTGCTATCGATTTTGACACGATTGAAACCCGAATTTTATTTGATAGTGTTGGCAAGATTAATAGCATTGTTCCGCAGGTACGTAATGTCGCTCATAAAATGATCGAAGAAAGTATGCTCGCGGCCAATGTGAGTGCAGCAAAATTCATTGAACGCCACAAGCGTCCTAATCTTTATCGTATTCATGATAGACCGCCGCATGATAAATTAGTTGCATTGCGGCACTTTTTGGCCGAATTGGGACTGGATTTGCCCGGTGGTAGCCAACCTTCACCTAGTGCCTTTTCGGAGCTGATTAGCAGCATCCAACATCGTGAAGATAGGCACGTGATTGAAACCGTGATGTTACGATCGCTTAGTCAAGCGCAATACAGCCCGGAAAATATAGGTCATTTTGGCTTGGCTTATTCCAGCTATTGTCATTTTACTTCCCCTATACGCCGTTATCCGGATTTAGTCATTCATCGTATCATTACCGATATTCTTGATAATGTACCGACCAGAGCAGTATTGAGCGTTGAACAGATAGAAAAATTGGGTAAGCATTGCTCAGAGTCAGAACGACGTTCGGACGATGCTACCAGAGATGCAGCCCTTGCCTTAAAATGTCATTATGTGCAAGATAAAGTGGGTCAAACTTTTCGTGCGGTGATTTCAGGCGTTGCCAGCTTCGGCATCTTTGCTGAATTAAAAGATATTTTCGTTGAAGGGTTAATCCACGTTACTGCTTTAGGTAATGAATATTTCAATTATGATCCGGCCCATCACCGTATGATTGGTGACAGAACACGCACAGTCTTTCGATTGGGCGATGTGATTGAAGTTAAAGTGGTGCGCGTCGATGTGGAAGCGAAAAAGATTGATTTTGAATTGGTTGATTTCCCGCAAAACAAGCAGCGCAAAGACACTCATGCTCCCAGCAGTCGAAAAAGACAAGTCAAAAAGCCTTCCCAAAGTAAGAAGCGTCGTCGTAAAAAATCATAGGTGAGTAGGTGGCCAATTCTAAAATTATTTTTGGGTTTCATGCAGTCTCTTCTGCATTGTCACGCCAAGCGGAAAATGTATTAAATCTGTATTGCCAAGATAAAGACAATGATCCCCGTTTCAAAGAGCTTCTTGCACAAGCAAAAGAAAGCGGGGTTATTGTGCAAATGACGGCAAAAGCCCGACTTGATAAACTGACGCAAAGCACACACCATCAAGGTGTTGCTGCATTAGTTCGCGGCAAGAAAGAACTTAACGAAAAGGCGCTTTATGAATGGCTTGAAAATCACGAAGGCGCAACGAAACCTTTACTTTTACTGTTAGAAGGCATACAAGACCCCCATAATTTGGGAGCTTGTTTACGTAGTGCAGAGGCGCTAGGCGTTGATTGGGTTATTTTACCAAAGAATAACAGTGCTCCGCTTAATGCGACAGTGAGCAAAGTATCTTGTGGAGCAGATCAGAGCCTCAGTATTGTCATGGCGGGTAATTTCGCACGCTGCATCAAAGAAATTCAACAACGTGGCGTCTGGGTCGTTGGCACGGCGCTCGGTCCTAGTAGCCAACCACTGGCTAAAATAGACTTAAAACGCGCTACAGCGCTCATTATGGGTACCGAGGAAACAGGCTTAAAACAGCTCACGCAACAAAGCTGCGATGAATTAGCAATCATCCCAATGATAGGCCATACAGCAAGTCTGAATGTATCAGTAGCAACAGGGATTTGTTTGTATGAATGTCTACGCCAACGTCAATCGATGATCTAATTTAGCTGACAGTAAAACTTTAATGACTCATTAAGTGAATCTTGAAAAACTTCACTCTTTAGCGGCTCATCACTTTCTAAATTTAAGAGCTGTTTGCTGTCAAAGTTACTGGTTTGATCTTTGACAAAATATTTACTCATTTCTTGAGTTTTTAAGATGGATGCTTTTATCACTTGAGCAAGTTGTGGTTTTTGAGATGTATTCGGCACTAAATTCGATAATTGCATGGGAACAGCAACGATTTCATCTGGGAATTTCCAGGATTTCAAAATAAACTCGCTGATCTTGGGATGATGCTCATTGATCAGGTTTAATAAATGTTCGGGATCTTCCATTAACTCATCATGATCTTGCGCATAGCTCAAAATAGGTAGAGCACCAATTTGACACATCAGCCCTGCGAGCGCAGCAGATTCGACGGGTACATTCGTAAAGCGCTTAGCGATGACATGGGCATGTGCCGCAACATGAGCACTGGATACCCAAACATCATGCATAAGTTTGTCGACCGTATCATTCGTTGCTTGAAAAATTTGTTCCATCGCAAGCCCCGTTGCCACATTGCAGACAAATTTAACGCCTAAGCGGCTTACGACATTTGGCATTGAGTTAATTTGCGATTGTCCGCGCATCAGTGGGCTATTGGCAATTTGAATGAATCTAGCTGTCAGCGCTGGGTCATGGCCAATGACTTGGGCTAGCGCAGTAGCTGTGATATTTGGATTTTCAGAGCATTCACGTAACCTAACAGCCACTTCTGGCTGAGTAGGTAGCTTTAATCGGTTTGCCTGGATCTCACCAATCAGCTTATCTGAAAAGTCTGTGTTTTTTTCCATAAACCAAATTTAGTATGCTGTTTATATATAAAACACTATAGCGCATTATCTATAAAAACTAGTGTAAGCACCTTAAACGTTTTGGCCCGCAGCCCACCCAGATGACCATGCCCATTGGAAATTGTAACCGCCTAACCATCCAGTGACATCAACAACTTCCCCTATAAAATACAGGCCTTTTGTATTAGTTGATTCCATGGTTTTTGAAGATAGGGCATGGGTATCAACGCCACCTAAGGTAACTTCAGCTGTTCGGTAGCCTTCAGTGCCATTGGGTCTTAACTTCCAGGCATGAAATAGATTAGATATTTCTGAAAATTTTCGCTGTGAAAGCGATTGCAATGTTGCTTTAGAGAACGCTTCTGTTAAAAAAGTGCTAATAACGCGCTTGGAAAAAAATGCAGTTAATGTTTCTTTTAAACTACGATTGGGGTGCTTTAATTGCGCTTCTTTAAGTAAAGCCAGCAAAGACTGGTTTGGAAGAAGATCAATGGTGATGTCGGTTCCTGGTTGCCAATAATTAGAAATTTGCAATATGGCGGGCCCGCTTAAGCCACGATGAGTAAAAAGCATGTTTTCACGAAAAGAAGTTGCACCACAGGTAATGATGCTGTCGTTGGAGATCCCGGCTAGAGGTGAAAATTGTGCTTTATCATGCTCATGTAAAGTCAGTGGAACAAGACTTGCTCTAGTAGGCAAGACGGGAATATTGAATTGTTTGGCGATTTGATAGCCAAAGCTTGATGCGCCCATCGTAGGAATGGATAATCCGCCACAAGCGATTACCAGCGATTCGCACTGGTAAATTCCATGA
>CAZCXZ010000010.1:0-45916 GCA_964502705.1 Uncultured Candidatus Berkiella sp.
CGCAAGCCGCACCTAAGCGAGTGTGGTTTTGGGAACAAAAAAGCGAAGACAAAGGAACGTTATGGCGTAAAAGATGGTGGTGGGGTAAAGAATTTTATTTGCCGCCTGGTGGTGAAGGATTGTTTATCAAAGGTGAACAATATTACAAAGAAGGCACGCCAGAAGCTTTAGCTAAAGCCGCTAAGATATTCGAAAAAGCTGCCGCAAAAGATAATAATAAATATGCGCAAGGCCGTTTGGGAGAAATGTATTACTACGGTAACGGCGTTCCTCAAAATGATGAAATTTCTGCAGCATGGTTTGCACAATCAGCACAGCAAGGTTTAGCGAGCTCACAGCTCATGATGGGTGATTTGCATCGCTATGGACGTGGTGTACAGAAAAGTTTTGAATGCGCGGAAGGTTGGTATTTACGTGCCGCTGATCAGGGCAATATTGATGCCATGATTCGTTTAGGTCAAATGTATGAAAATCGCTCTAGTCATCGTAGTGATCAGATGCGTGCAATGGATGCTTATAACCGGGCAGTGCAAAATGGCTCAGCGGAAGGCAAATTTTATATGGCGCATCTTTATGCGACCAGCGATGCCGTCGGCCGAAATTATCGCAAAGCATTACAACTTTATCAGGAAGCGGCAAACGCAGGTTACAGCGATGCCACAGCGGAAATTGGTGAGCTGTATTTAACCGGCAGAGGCGTCCGATTAGATAAAGCTGTCGCGCTACAAATGTTCCAAAAAGCGGCCGATAAAGGCTCCGCTTTGGGTGCTTTTAACTTGGGCGTTATGTATGAAATTGGCGATTGTGTCGAAAAAGATTACGCTAAGGCATTTTATTGGTATCGAGTTGCAGCGGATCTTGATTATCCCTATGCGGCTTATCGTTTAGGTGAATTTTATTCCACCGGCACCGGCGTTGAAATTGATTATGTCGTTGCCAATTACTGGTATCAAATTGCCGCAGACAATCATGTGGTTCAAGCCCATGTGCGCTTAGCTGACCATTATTTAATTGGCCGAGGGTACTACCGAACACCTCAGTTAGCATTTATTCACTACTGCGAAGCGGCTAAGCATAGCGATCCTTACGCTAAATATATGCTAAGCGTTCTTTATCTACGTGGTATTGGTACACCTTATTCATTAGAGCAATCGGTTTACTGGCACGATCAGGCGAGTAAAACCAGTGGAAACGCTGTCGCTAAATATGATGTGGGCAGACTCTACCATCTTGGTATTGGCTTAGATAAAGATATACCTGAAGCCATTAAATGGTTTGAGGAATCTGCTAAGCAGGGTTATGCAGTCGCGCAAAACGAATTGGGTGAAATCTATTACAAAGGTAAAGAAGTACCCCAAAATTATAGCAAGGCAATGAGTTATTTCCGTCAAGCCGCGGCACAGCGTTTCCCACTCGCGCAATATAACATTGGTATGCTGTACTTTAACGGCCAAGGTGTAAGACAAAATAGAAATACGGCTTTACATTGGTTTACCAAAGCAGCGAAGGAAAGAGCGGAGTATGCTCAATTCTTGATTGCACAAATGTATACAGAAGGCTTGGGAACAAAACGTGACATTCCACAAGCTTATGCATGGTTTTGTATTTCAGCAGATCATCGTTTAGAACAAATGGAAGATATTTTAGCGCAACTCTTATGGCATACCACTTCTAAAGAGAAGAAGCGCGCCTTAGCGTTGACCGCCGAGTTTCAACGATATGCGAACAATGATCTGATTGAATACGATTAATTTAATAACGAACAAAATGGAAAGTGAATTCGTTAGTATACCCAGGAAGGGCAGTAACTAGAATGAAATTACTCACAGCAGCTGAGCTTTAGACTAGGCCTCTAGTTAGTACAAAGTTCAGCTGCGAAGAGTAGGGGTAATTATTACGAAGGGCTTTCCGTATGAGTACAATGCCTATGGGGTATATCAGCGAAGTTGATTTTTCCCAACGTTCCGCTATTCGAGCAACACTGGTTTGGGGCTTAGCAGCCATCTTTTATTTTTATGAGTTGATGCTGCTTGTTTCGCCTAGTGTCATGACAGATGATCTGACATTAACGTTTAAAACCTCTGCTGAACAGCTTGGGAATTTATCTGCATTTTATTATTATGCTTACGCACTGATGCAGATCCCTGTTGGCCTGTTAATGGATCGTTTTGGACCTCGCATATTGCTAACGCTGGCAGCCGCATTTTGTACCGTAGGTTGTCTCATTTTCGCCTTTGCCGAAGTATTGTGGGTGGCGTCCCTTGGCCGTTTTGTCATGGGTATTGGCGGTTCATTTGCCGTCGTTGGCTGTTTGAAACTGGCGTCACTTTGGTTCCCCGTCAATCGATTTGCCTTGTTAACCGGAATAATGGTTGCGGTTGGGATGATGGGTGGCGTGTTTGGTCAAGAACATTTGGTCAAATTGGTTTTAATGGTCGGCTGGCGCAACACCATTATCTATGGTGCGGTTCTAGGTGGGATATTAAGCATTATTATCTGGATGGTGGTGTCCGATCAGCCCTTTAAATCTCTTGCTTCGCAGCCCCAAAATACTTCTACGAACAATCTATCGGTTTTAAAAGGCTTGCTCCAAGTTATGAAGGTCCCTCAGGTGTGGATTGCTTCACTTTATGCGGGCTTAATGTTTGTGCCGACCACAGGTTTCGGTCAGCTATGGGGTGTCCCTTATTTTGTTGAGCGCTATCAAATAGAAAAAGATATCGCCGGTGGCATGGTATCGATGATTTTTTATGGCTGGGCAATCGGCGGGCCACTCTATGGGTTAATCTCAGATTGGATCTCGCGTCGTAAATCGCCAATGGCCTTTGCTGCTATTTCAACGCTCATGGTGATGACAGCCATTCTTTATGCGCCCGCCTCGATTGGGCAAATGAAAATTTTAATGTTTTTATTAGGCGCGTTTTCAAGTGGCTTTATTTTAGCTTTTTCGATTGTGAGAGAAATTAATACGCCGATTTTGACCGGTACAGCGATTGGTTTTATCAATACGCTAAACAACGCCAGCGGTGCTTTGGCACAACCAGTGGTGGGCAAATTGCTTGATAAGCAATGGACAGGCCAAGTGCTTGCTGACGGCAGTCCAGTCTATAGTTTGCATATGTATACTGAAGCGTTATTGTTTCTGCCAGTTTGTTTGGTGGTTGCTTTTGTTATGATGCCTTTCATTAAAGAAACCTTTTGCAGACCCACAGCGCCCCATGTTTGAAAGCATCTAAATGACAAAGTTAACCAACAAAAATATGGGAATGTTGCGGTTCATGGGCTTAGGTATACACTTAGTGAAAAGCATCATCCATGATGGTTCCAAGGAAGGTACCTAATGAAATATTTTGCTTATGGCGAATTGATGTTTTCTGCGAGGCTACAAAAGGTAGTGCCAGAGGCAACCTATTTGGGCGTAGCAAAGTTAATGGGTTATAAATTATTTTTTCATAATCGTGGTCTTGATGACCCTTCTGGTAAATGTAATATTGTCCCCGTTAAAGACCCGAGTTGTGAAGTTTTTGGCGTTGTGTACGAAATCAGTTCACGCGATCGTTATCTGTTAGATAAAGATCAGAGCTTAGGTTGTCGAAACCAGGAGGTTACACTCAAAGTCTTCCCAGTTAATACCGATGAAACAAATGTGCTTGGCACTTGTGATAAAGGCATTTTTGCATTTACCTATATTGCCCATAAAGATAATATCTTTGAAGATTTAGTACCTTATCAATGGTATAGAGAAATGGTATTAAGTGGTGCCAGAGAGCATCAATTACCATCGCATTATATTCACCATCTTGAGCAGTATGCAGTAACGTTAGATCCGAATGTACAACGCGCCAACCGACAAAAAAGATATTTGGAATCCATTCTTTTATAAAGATTTTTTAGGCTATGAACCCCTTATTCTGTGGTGGCAGCAATATGAATCACAGTTTCAAGATCGATGGCCTTCCATACAAGATTATAATGCTTGGTTTCAATATCAATTTCCTCAAAACCCATTGGTCTTTATTTCGCAAACAGTGGATTCACGCTATGAGCAAGATGTTTATTTGGAAAAAAGCATCCCAACCCGGTATCAAAATTGGCATGACTTTTTCAATAATGTGACTTGGATACTTTATCCAAAAACCAAATGGGCGCTAGTAGAAAGAAGTTTTCAAGAAAATGCATCTAGAACCCACCCTCTGCAAAGAACAAAAAGACAAAATTTACTGGCGCACTTTGATGAATGCGGAATGGTTTTTTGTTATGACAAAATCACCTTGATAGAAGATATTCAAGCATTTTCATGGAAAAAGTTTTTTTATGAGACTCTACATTTATCGCAACATGGATGGCCGATGATATTCGGACATGGTCTTTTTGAAAAGGCACAAAATCCTTATATTGGTATGACAGGGAAAGTCATGTTTTTAGAAGTCACTGCGGACTTTTTTAGATTACCGATCCATGAAAGATTAAAATACATTGATTTGCAATTAGCGGAATGGATTTTAAGCGCGAATTTTCCAGAAGAGCCAAAAGCACTGCATCCTTTCCCATTATTAGGTTGGCCCAAATGGCATGCACAAAACCATTCTGCGGTCTTTTATGATAACCAGAATTATTTTCGGCCACGCTATGGCAGTAAGTAGTGTTCGCGAAGAATATGCTTTGTAAGCTCTGCTCGTAAATAATAACCCTTAGGCACAATTGAAATCACATCTCCTGAATGTGATACCACTTGGATCAGGGTTTTCGAATTGGGGGCTTTGGGGCGGATCTGTAAATATTGTCCCTTGTGGGCATCGAGTTGGTCAAAATGGCCCAGCGTCATCATTTCCATTAATTCTTCCCAGTCTTGCTGCAAGATGCTTGCTATTTCATTCGATGGAGACCACAGCAAGGGCATGCCGATCCGTCGCATAGGCAAGCTCTTATCAGGCAGAACTTCGATTGGGATCCATAAGACGCGCGACAACTTTCGCCAAACACGTGATTGCAACCAATTATTTTCACATAAAGGAAGAGCCAAGCTGCAAACAAAAGTAGATTCGCTAGGCTGTCCATGCAGATTAACGGGTAAAGTTTTAAGTTCAATGCCTAAATTAATAAAGTCGGGTTGGTCCAAGTTGCCTGCTTCTGCGCCCAGTGCTTTTTCGAGTAATTGCCCTATCCACCCCTTGGCATAGAGAAGCGAATCTGGCAGAGTCTGGTTCCATTCAATGGAAAGGTCACGAAGTGTTTTGCCCGCAAGCCCAAAGGCCCGTTCCATTAGATCATTTTCAGAACTTGGAGGTAATGTTTCCACCAATGAAATTTTGCTCCCACATTCTTCATCAGATGGGATTATACTTAAAGAAAATCTCATCGCTAGTTTGTTTGATTAAACTTCATGATGCAATTTGCAGTAAGACAATCGGTAAAATAGGGAGATTTTCATGGCAGAACCATTGACTCCTAATATGCCTTCCATCACCACACTCATCGCGCGCGCTCAAAATTACCCCGCTGTAGAAAAAAATTATCGCTCGCCTGAGATACTAGTGGCGCTTGCGCAAGCAAACAACAATCATAGTCATCAGCATCCTACTGAAATAGAAATGAAATATTTGAGTAATGAGTGGGAATATCAAGACGAGCATCATAAAGGGCCATTGCCCCAACCTATTGCTGAACATTGTGAATTGTTATCAGGTGTGACCGAACTCTTTATTGCAGGTGGAGGAGGTGCGGGCCGTGCGTTACCGAGCGCGCTTAAGGAAGCTGCTGCATTTGGCTTGAATCTCGATAAGTTGAAAGTTGTGTGTGCTGCGTCAGTGGGAGCGATTGTTGCGCTAGGTGTTGTTATTGGCATACCTGCTCATCGCATGGGGGCGGTTCTAAATGATATGCCTACAGACTCATTCCAAGATTGGAACATGTATTCTTTCATTAATTTCTTTGCTCGTTGGGGATGGTGCCAAGGTGAGGCCATGCCAAACTATTTTAAAGAAATGATAAAAAATGAGACTGGTTTGAATGACCCAACCTTTATTGAATTATACGAAGCAGGATACACTAAAGAACTTCGTGTTATCACTGCGAATATCTCCAAGCAAAGAGCAGCCATTTTTTCGCATATCAAAACACCGCATGAAAAGGTTGCAAAAATTATCGGTCTTGCTTGCAGCATCCCGTTACTCTTTCCGCCACAATGGTTTAAAAATGAGAAAGGTGAGTATGAAGCTTATGCCGATGGCGGTATTGCGAAAAATTTTCCTTTGGGCGTGGGAAGTTCATCTTCTGTGCCTTTGTCTGAGCAATTAGGTTTTATCATAATAAACAAAAATGGCGCTGATAAAGATCCAAACAAAGATAAAATAGTCTCATTTTGGCATTATCTAAGAGGCCTGCTCACTTTACTGTTTACCCAAGATCCTCTGTGTTTAGCGGCCAATCTGAAAGAACGAACGATACCTATTACAGTTGATCATAATCCACTGAACTTTAGTGCAACCAAAGAACAACAAGCAGCGCTTGATGAAGCAGGCCGTGTGGGTGTCAGACGTTTTGCGCGCCATCTTTTGAAAAACAAGCAACAACACACCGCAAATTCGACGCTGTTACCATTATTTAAAACCCAGCTTGATAAGAACAAGTTGATCGACAAAAATATCAATTCACCTGAAAGGGTGCGAAAAAGTCGGTTTTTGATATAATGCAGCCTGAATTTTGGGGCTGGCTTTAGGACGTATTTACAATGACTAACTCACCATGCATGGAAGGCGCTTGGCTAAAAGCGTTGGAGAGGGAATTTAGCGCTCCCTACATGCAATCACTAAAACAATTTTTGCGTAAAGAGAAAGATGCAAAAAAAGTCGTGTTTCCTAAAAGCAAAGATGTATTTAGCGCCTTCAACTATACGCCACTTGATAAAGTGAAAGTCGTTATTTTAGGGCAAGATCCTTATCATGGGTTGGGTCAAGCACATGGCCTGTGCTTTTCAGTATTACCTAAAGTTGCTATTCCACCTTCACTTGTGAATATTTACCAAGAACTTAAAGCAGATTTGAACATTACGCCGCCCGATCATGGTTGTCTCATTCCATGGGCTAAACAAGGTGTATTATTGTTAAATGCAGTGTTAACTGTCGAGCAGGGCAAAGCGGCATCTCATCAAGGCAAAGGCTGGGAATTGTTTACCGATGAAGTCATTAAAATTTTAAATGACCAACCACGACCGATTGTGTTTGTCTTATGGGGAAGCTACGCGCAGCGCAAAGGCAGCGTCATCGATGAAAGCAAACATCTTGTGATTAAATGTGTGCATCCTTCGCCGCTATCGGCTTATCGTGGTTTTTTAGGCAGTCGCCCATTTTCAAAAATAAATGAATTTCTAATCAAGCAAGGTCAAACGCCGATTGATTGGTCATTGCCTGCGCGAGCAGAGTTAGAGAAAAAAGAAAGCAGCATGTTTCTTTAAAACATGCTGCCCCAATCTAGAGATTTTATTAGCGAGCAAGTCCTGGCAGTTTCCAACGCGGTGCATGTTCACCATAGGTTGGTTGTGTAAGATTATCATGATTCTCTTTCAACAAACTACCTTGGCGTGTTAACCCTTTATGATGCATGAACAAGGTATTTAAATGCTTTCTAAAATCAGACGCTTCTGCAACCGATTCGTCTTCATCTGTGAAAGTGAGAGCTAGACTAGCAGCCGGTATCTGAAGATAATTCTCATCATCAGTTTCATCATCTGAATCTAAGTCGAGTGTTGAAAGCGTATTTAAATAATCAACTTCGCCTAAAATTTCAAGGTGACGCTTTGTCGCGTCATTTGCGGCAATGGCTTGGAAACGGTTTTCGATTTCCATCGTGAGAAAATATTGCAATCTAAATAAGGCAATTTTTTCGTGCGCAGGTAATGAATCAAAGTTTTCCGTGAATCGGAACGACAAACTGTTACGATTAACCACAATGTTGAAAACCGTTTGTCCATTTGGCTTGGTAAAATGATAGGCTCTTTTATTACTAAAACGCTTTCCTGTAGTGGTAATCGTTAATCCGCTTTCACGTAATGCATCGTTCAAGTGTTCTGGTTGATTGGTGCCGGTCATCAGATCATTTAAATAGCCTTTAACTTGACGCCTAAAAGTAGAATCATTATGCAAATCAATACCGGCATAACCCTGCTTAACATTCGCATAAAACTGCACAACTTCATTCATTTGTACGCAATTTTCACGTGTAAGTTCTGACAATGCTTCAATAGGTTGCTTTGCAGGATGAGCGGTAGGAAGATGTTTCCCCAATTCCTTGAACAACATTTGATAACGAGGGAATCGCTGAATAGGCGTAATTAATAATCCGCCTAAAGTCGTATTATGCCCATTCATTCTATTAATAGCGCTTTGGAGTTTGTTAACTTTTAATTTGGGCGCAATGTTCTGCGTGTAGTTATCATAAAAAATGAAGTAATTTGCATAATCTTTAGCCGCTTGTGCGAGCGCTGTTTTTAATGACTTGAGCGTGTCATTAAATGTGTTTTGATTGATAACCGCCATCAAATTATTTTCATCTGAAATCAGATGTGATTTCAGTGAATCAAACAGCAATGAAATCTGTGTCTGTTTGTCGGAAATTCTTTGAATAAGATCCATGCCCTTAAAAAGTGCGCTGCTATCAAGTGCATCAAGATCTAAGGCTGCACGTTTTTCGAAAACGTGTCGAATAGCATTGATGCTCGCTAAACTTTTTTGAAAGGTATTTTCTGTATGAATTAATTCATTGATTACTTGATACGCTGACATTATTTTCCTGCCTTTAAAATGGATGTTGGGTTGAGTAATAATGTAAAGCAATGACTAATTAAAATAATTAAGAAAATGACCTATTAAAACATACCGAGCGGTGATTAATTTATTGATTTTTATAGAGGTTTTTTGTGACGCGGGATAAAGTAATGGATTAACTGGTCGTATAGCTAGGACAAGTGGTGATAGACTTTTGCAAATAAATACAGTTGATTTCGTTATCACAGAGGAAATAGACTAAATTTAATAGAGTTACTACTTTAATAGGTGTTCCGATACTGTGGAACGAGCGCAATACCTCGAATATATTCAAAAAATATTAGATGAAGCCGTTGCTTCGTCGCGTCTGAATACGGACGGTAAACCTGCGGATTATATTCCTGAATTAGCGAATGTTGATCCCGATAGCGTGTCTGCCTCTATCCAATTAGCCGACGGCACGCAATTATCTAGCGGTGATTATCAGCATCATCGATTTACCTTACAAAGTGTTGCCAAGCTGATTTCACTGATTGGTTTGATGGAAGAATATGGTGAAGAGAAAATGTTTTCCTGGATCCATGTTGAACCATCAGGGCAATCTTTTTCATCCATTTCGCAGGTTGATAGGTATGGTGCCATCCCTGTGAATCCCATGGTAAATGCAGGCGCAATAGCGCTTTGTAGTCGAATTCCGGGCAATACTCAACAACGTGCACAGTGGTTGGATTTGTGGGCAGCAAGATTATTTGGGCAGAATTTAAGTGTGAATGGTAAAGTTTTTGCTTCAGAACGGGCTACGGGTGACAGAAACCGCTCGATTGCCTATTTATTGAAAAGCAAACACGAACTGGATCTTACTGTTGATGAAGCGTTAGAAACTTACTTTTATTTGTGTTCTTATGAAAATGATATTAAATCCTCTGCTTATTTGCCAATGCTGTTAGCGAATGGTGGACTTGCCCCTGACGGCACTCGCGTGATTTCAGAACGAACGAGTAATACCGTGGTGTCTATCATGGCGACCTGTGGCATGTATGATGAATCGGGTATGAATTTAGTGAAAACGGGCATGCCGGCAAAAAGCGGCGTGTCGGGCTTAGTGGTTGCCTTGGCAACAGGGCGGGGTGGTATGGCTGTCTGTAGCCCGCGCTTAAATGATAAGGGCGGTAGCGTTCGTTCACAGCAGATTTTAACGCATGTTTCTAATGAGCTAGATTGGCATTTTGCAACCCCTTGGGGATACATGCGTGCCCATATCTGATATAAACTTCAATTCATGCCATTTATCAACTTCTCTTAGCAACTTATCGAGAATCACAAGCATATTTGCTTAAGTTAAGTAATCATCCTGCTATCGGTTATTATGAAAAAATGATGGGGATAGCGATGTCAAAACCAACCAATGTGGTGCAAAAATTTTCGCATTTAATAGAACAAGGTCAACGTTTAAGTCACGAGCAAATTGCGAATCAAAGCCTTGGAATGATGCAAATGCTTGCTGCAAACCCTGAGCAACGCGCTAGCTGGCGTTCTCTGAAGGAGGCGTTAGAAATGATTTACCATAGTCTAGAAAGCGATGAGCAAGTTCTCACAGCGCAAGCGTTGGATACCAAAATTGTGCATTGTTTGCAAAGAATTACACGCTAAAAGGCTGTATTTACGTTCAATATAAAGTTAATCAGATTACTGATATAATGGCAAAAAAGCACAGAGTATCAGTATGACAAAGCAGTTTCCTTCTCTTTTTTTAACGTTCAGGCGAGCAGCAAATTTATGGGCCAAAACCTTTATCGATTTGTTGCCCTTTTTACTGTTATGGATGTTGAGTCAGGTGCTTCTGGAGTGGTTTTTGCCGCAAGAAGATCATATTTCAACACGGTTTTTTGTTACGCTCTTTTTGGATATGGCGATCACGGCGTTGTTTTTCGGTGTCATTTTAAATGGGCTATACCAGCATTATGCCGCACAGCCCTTTAATTTTATGCAATCACTCAAAGCGGGGGCTAAACGATTCTTGCCCATTTTCGCTGCCTACACGTTAATTTCGCTACCTTTGCTGTTAGTGCTCTTTGCGTTTGGCTTATTGCTTCATTTTGGAAAATTACTTCCTTTCACCCTGGTAATGAATATTTTATCGATGCAACATGTTGTCATTATCGGCGCAGCTTTATTGTCATTAGTTTTGATCGTGGTCTATTTTATGGCTGGGGTATTTATCGTTGTATTTAATAACAATGTTATTGGTGCATGTAAACATAGCTACCAGCTAGTTAAAAAATATTGGATGGATACACTCTTGGTGATTGTGCTATTTGGTATCATTGCGACGTTTGCGACTTTTTTAATGAGTGAGTTTTCGATACCGTATGCGAAAGCTATTTTAACGTTGCTTCTGAGTTCGTTCTATCCCGCTTTAATGATTATTCATTACGAGAATCTGACTAAGCACTCAACATAATAGCGTGGTTATTAGAGTGGCTTCTGGATACAAATTGTGCAAAGGTTTCTTCGGGTGTAAATGAGCAACCTAATCCATGGTAAGATTTCTTTTCACCATGAAAATCAGAACCACCCGTTATCAACCAATTTTTTCGTACGGCAATTGATAAAATAGGCTGTTCTTGTTTTAAAGACAGATGGCCATAGTAGACTTCCAACCCATCAAATGGCATGTCGCATAACGCCGTTAACGTTTTAGTCGGCAGTCCATGAGGATGTGCTAAAACAGCAAAGCCGCCCGCATTATGTATCACCTCAATCGCTTCAGGTACGGTTATCGTCATGCCACCGACATAACAACGTTGCTTTTCGCCTAAATAGCGCTGAAAAGCTTTTTGCATGTTTTTAACATAACCTTTATCAACCATCACTTTAGCAATATGAGGACGACCTATTGTGCCTTCGGGAAATTGAGCGCGGATTTCTTCCATTGAAACCGGCAGATTAGCGTGCGCCAACTTTGCTAATATTTTGTGATTTCTGGTTTCGCGTTGTTCTTGGAGCCTTTGGCAAAATGCTTGAAGACTTGCATCAGTTAAATCAAAGGCATAACCCAGCACATGAATGCTGGTATTTTGATAATGTGCTGAGATTTCGATACCAGGGACAAGTGTGATGCCAAGTGCTTTGGCGTAAGGGATCGCAATCGGGTAAGCATCAACCGTATCGTGGTCGGTGATGCTTAATCCGGTGAGTTGTTTTTCTTTGGCGAGATCTAGTAAAGCGATGGGTGTCAACGTGCCATCTGAAAATACCGTATGGCAGTGACAATCCGCTCTACTAGGAGCTGGCATCAATGGATTTTGGAGCATCGATACTGTCTGCAAGGTTGGTTGCCAACTCTTCTTGGTAAAACAGCGCCAAGCCAATAGAAAATAAAACCATTGAGGCAAAGAAATGCCAGGTGATCACTTCATTTAAGAAATACCAGCCAAACAATGAGGCAAATAATGGGGTAATTAATCCCGCTAATGCCATAAAGGTCGCTGAAAAGCGTTTGAGTAAAAAGCCATAGAGGTTATAGCAAATGACATTGGAAACCAGTGTCATCCACAATGCACATTCGATAAATGCCCCGAACTTACCATCGATGACAGGTATCGGGGTCCAGCTTTCACCACTTAAATAAGAATGTGCCAGCGCCAATGTGCCACCAATTAACATGCTAACGCCGTTAGCCATAATGGGTGTGAATTTGTATTCGTTGATAATTTTCTTTAGCAAAATCCAACCGTAAACGCTCGCAAAAACGGCAATGATCAGCGCAACTTCAGCCCAGGAAATGAACAGCAAGTCTTTCGCTAATTCGGCTGATGAGGTCTGTGTGAATAAGATCGGTGTTAACCCGACAAATCCGACACATAAGCCCATCCATTTTTTCCAGGATAGTCTTTCATGTAGTATTAAATAGGCAAACAAAGCGGCAATAAAGGGTGACAGACTATATATAAGGCACGCTTTTGCGGAACTCATATACTGGATGCCCCAGATCTCAGCAATATTGGTTATATAGATGCTGACTAAGCCAAGCATTACTAGAGGTAAAACGTGCTCTAGTTTGACTTTAAAATTTTTACGGTTAAAAAAGAATTGGTGTGACAATAGCAAGATGCCAGCAAGCGTCATTCGTGAGCCAATCAAAAAGAAGGGTTCAGAGAATTCTAGTGCCGTTTTGCTTAAGGTAAACAGGCTGGCAAAGAGAGCAAAGAGTAATATCACTAAGGGCATGGTGTCTCCCCCTCATAAAGAGTAGTAAATCGTCGCCAATTGGCACCATATTTCTAGAATAACCTGAGTTATAAAGCCGCTTTGGTTAGCTTGCTAGAAATCAACCGTGAATGGTACAGCCAATGAAGGGAAAATGATACCCCTTGGGGGTAATATCACGAGAAAAATTGGCTTGGCTTGCCCGGCGTAGCTGCTTGCAGCGAAGACGGGTCCCGAACATTTAGATTTATATCTGTTTTGAAGATTGGTCGGGGAGACAGGATTTGAACCTACGACCCCTGCGTCCCGAACGCAGTGCTCTACCAGACTGAGCTACACCCCGAATTATTCTTCGCATATGTCGTTTATGCGTTGTTGCCTTCGCCTATCTCATAACCGTCATGTACTAACGTACACTCCGATTATTCGAAGGCTTGGCGCCTAGCCTAAACGCCATCTGCTTCGACTAATTATTCTTCGCATATGGCTATGCGTTCAAAAGTATATTAATTGCCGCGTGTAATAGCAAACGCCGCCAATTCAGCCATCGCATCGCGATGTGGCGATGGTGGCAAGCAAGTTAAAGCATCTTGTGCTTTTTGAATGGCGTTTTTAGCAACGGTAAAGGTGTAATCAATCGCACCGGTGCTGATAATCGCTTCTTGAATTAAATCGATAGCCTCTAAACTGCCATTTTCGATAGCGCTGCGAATGGTTTGTGCTTGCAGGGCAGTGCCATGTTTCATGGCATATATCAGTGGCAAAGTCGCTTTGCCTTCGGCTAAATCATTGCCAATATTCTTGCCCCAGGATTCATTCGTTGCTTGGTAATCCAAAACATCATCGGCTAATTGAAAAGCCATTCCCAGTTGCAAGCCATAATCCACCATGCCCTGGTTAACCTTCGCAGATTGATTACCCATAACCGCGCCCAGTTGCGCAGCCGCTTCAAATAACTTCGCGGTTTTGAAATGGATCACTTTAAAATATTGCTCTTCACTAATATCCGGCTGGTGACGATGAGCAAGCTGGAGCACTTCACCTTCGGCAATCACATTGGTTGCATCGGCAAGAATGCGCATCGAGGTCATATTTTCGAGCGACACCATCATTTGAAAAGCGCGGGAATATAAAAAATCACCCACTAAAACGGCAGTAGGATTATCCCAAACATGATTTGCGGTAGGGCGACCACGACGGAGTTTTGAGCCATCGACTACATCGTCGTGTAATAAAGTCGCAGTGTGAATAAACTCGATAATAGCAGCCATCAAAATCGGCGCGGGGCCTTTTGATTGGCAAGCCTTAGAGCTAAGTAAGACAACTAAGGGCCTGATGCGCTTTCCGCCACTATTAATTAAATAATGGCCAATTTGGTTGATTACCTCAACATGGGATTCTAAGCATTGCAAAATGGTTTCATTGACAGCTAATAAGTCAGCTGCCACCAGTTGTGTTATGGCCTGGAGTGACATGCTTTTGTGCTACAAATCTAGAGACTATTTAAAGAAGGCCGACTATACGATGGAAAACGCGAAGGCACAACTAAAAATACCGTCACTTGGACGGTAAAAGCGTTCGGTTGCTTGCATCGAAGTCCTGATCTAACGTAAAATTGCTGCCCTTGCCTATGTGTAAATGGGCAACACTATATTTTCAAAGAGTTTATGCGGGGAGCAGAAGTGTGAGTACACAAGGTGCCTACGCGATTATCGTTGCCGGGGGCAAGCAGCATCGCGTTAAAGTTGGTCAACATTGCAAATTAGAGTTAATGCAAGGTGAACCAGGTGAGTCAGTTGAGTTCAGCAATGTGCTCCTCAAATCCGATGGTGACAAAATTCAGCTGGGTGCGCCTTATATCCCAGGCGGCGTAGTGAAAGCGACAATTGTAGAACATGGTCGTGGCGATAAAATCCGCATTTTCAAAATGCGTCGTCGCAAAACCTACCGTCGTACACAAGGTCATCGCCAACATTTTACTGAAGTTAAAATTACTCAAATTTAAAAAAGGTGACGTATGGCACATAAGAAAGCGGGTGGTAGTACACGAAATGGTCGTGACTCCAACCCACAATATTTAGGAATTAAAGCCTACGGTGGTGAATGGGTTCATGCTGGCAGCATTATTGTTCGTCAGCGCGGTACTAAATTCCACGCAGGTACATTTGTAGGCATGGGTAAAGATAATACTCTGTACGCGAAAGTATCTGGCTTTGTAGAATTTGGCATTAAAGGCAAAATGAATCACCGTACAGTGAGCATTGTTGCTGAGCGTGCAGCTGCTCCTGCAGCGTAACTGCCGACAAGCTATATAATAATAAAAAAACCCCTATACGATGACTATTCATTTAGTTGTGTTAGGGGTTTTTTGTTTTAGAGGTTAATACTGTGAAGTTTATCGACGAAGCATTCATCAAGGTACGCGCTGGAAATGGTGGCGATGGTTCAGGCAGTTTTCGCAGAGAACGTTGTGCAGCTTTCGGCGGCCCAGACGGCGGCGATGGCGGCAAAGGCGGAAGTGTCTATTTAGAGGCCGATATCGGTTTGAACACCTTGGTCGATTTTCGTTATAAAACACAATTCCAAGCAGATCATGGTGAAAATGGGGCGAAACGCCAGTGCCGTGGTTCAGACGGCGAAGATTGCATTATTCGCGTGCCAGTAGGCACTATTGTCAAAGAAGCGAATACGGGTGAAATCTTAGGCGATTTAGTGACCCACGGTAAACGCATGCTCGTTGCCAAAGGCGGCAGCCGTGGTTTTGGTAATGTGAATTTTAAAAGCCCCACGAATCGAGCTCCCCGTTATACAACGCCAGGCAAGCCCGGTGAAAGTCGTGAATTACAGTTAGAATTGAAATTATTGGCGCAGGTTGGATTATTAGGTTTGCCCAATGCCGGTAAATCGACTTTTATTCGCGCCGTTTCGCTAGCGCGCCCTAAAGTTGCTGATTATCCTTTTACAACGCTTTATCCCCAACTTGGGATCGTATCTCTATCGCCCTCGCGCCGTTTTGTGATTGCTGATATTCCAGGATTAGTACCTGGCGCTTCACAAGGTAAGGGATTAGGGATCCAGTTTTTAAAACATCTTTCGCGCACCACCATTTTGCTGCATTTGGTTGAAATTCTGCCAGTTGACGGTTCTTGTCCTGCAGAGAATTTCTTAGCGATTGAAAAAGAATTGGCCGCTTTTAGCGAAGAGCTATTCAATAAGCCGCGCTGGTTAGTATTTAATAAAATTGATTGCTTTCAGCCAGAAGAAGCAGATGCACTGATTAAACAGATCTGTGAAAAAATTTCCGTTCAAATGCCTATCTATGCGGTATCAGCGCTGAATAAATCAGGTATTCCTGTGTTGTGCGAAAAAGTGATGCAATACTTGCAAGAACAGCAGCCTGAATTAGTCGAAGATGACGCATTAGAACTCGAAGAATCGGATGAGTGGCCTGAGACGGCCCAAGTGTAAGAAAGCGGTTTTAGCACTATCCTGGCTATGCCTTACAGGCTTCGCCAGGAGACGGCCAATCTACAGATTATGCGCTAGCAACGATACGCTTGTTCAAGCGGCTTTTGAGACGCGCAGCTTTATTCTTATGAACCAATCCTTTATTAACCATACGGTCAATTGCAGAAGCAGCTTGTCTGTAAGCTTCTTGAGCTTCAGGCTTCTTTTTCTCATCAATAGCGGTAACCACACGTTTAATTTGGGTGTTCATTCTGGAAACCTGCCATTTGTTACCCACGCGATGCTTTTCAGCTTGACGGGCACGTTTTGCAGCTTGTTTTGTATTTGCCAAAGGAAATGCTCCTACTTTTCGTTACAGACGAAGTAAAATTTGCAATAATCCCTATTTTAGTCCGGGATGTCAATGATCGATCATAAAGGCGCTATGGCAAATCAACTTCTCAAGTCTACAACATTGGTAAGTGCTATGACTTTCTTGTCGCGAATCGTGGGGTTCGTGCGCGATATGGTTTTGGCGCAAATGTTTGGCGCCGGCGCAGGTATCGATGCCTTTTTATTGGCATTTAAAATTCCCAACTTTATGCGCCGGCTGTTTGCCGAGGGCGCGTTCTCACAAGCCTTTGTTCCGGTTTTAACCGAATACCGAGCTAAGCAAGATCATGAACAGGTTAAATTGCTGGTAGAAAAAGTATTTGGTGCGCTGGGCATTGTATTGTTAGTGGTGTCGTTTTTAGGCGTCGTAGGCGCACCTTGGATCGTTCGCCTCTTTGCGCCAGGCTTTGATACGGCAGATGTCCGCTTTGGTTTGGCATGTCATTTATTACAAATAACGTTTCCCTATATTCTGTTAATTTCTTTAACCGCTTTTGCCGCAGGCATTCAAAATACCTATCGACAGTTTGCGATGCCCGCTTTCACACCCGTTTTATTGAATGTCAGTTTAATATTGGCAGCCTGGTGCTTTAGTCCCTATTTCAAAGAGCCTGTTGAAGCGCTTGCTTGGGGGGTGTTACTTGCCGGTATTTCCCAACTTTGTTTTCAAGTCCCTTTCCTTGTAAAGCTCGCATTAATGCCAAAACCCAAATGGGATTGGCAAGATGAAGGTGTTAAACGCATTCTACGACTGATGGTGCCTGCGTTAATCGGTGCATCTGTGATGCAGGTGAACTTATTAGTCGATACCATTTTTGCCTCTTTTTTACCGGTAGGCAGTTTAACCTGGCTTTATTACTCTGATAGGTTGCTTGAGTTCCCCATCGGCATTTTCGGTGTCGCTTTAGCGACGGTCGTATTGCCACACTTATCTGAAGAATATGCCAAAAAAAGTCATGATGGATTCTCCGCCAGCATGGATTGGGCATTGCGCTGGATATTATTAATCGGCGTTCCTGCAACAGTCGGCTTAACCATTTTGGCAGGGCCGATGTTGGCCACCTTATTCCAGTATGGTCATTTTAGTGGGCACGATGCCATTATGGCTTCCCGCAGCTTAATGGCATTGTCTTTGGGCCTAGTCTGCTTTCTTGCCGTTAAAATCTTGGTGTCGGCATTTTATGCTCGGCAAAATACCAAGTTCCCCGTTAAAGTGGCGGTGGTTGCGATGCTAGTTAACGTTGCTTTCAATGCCATTTTAATTGGTCCTTTAGCACATGCGGGTTTGGCTTTAGCATCGACGTTGTCTTCAGTGCTCAATGTGGCGGTGTTATTATTCGCGCTATTACGACAAAAAATATATATACCATTATCAGGTTGGGGAAGTTTTGCATTGCGCCTATGTTTGGCAAATACCGTCATGGGGGCGATGTTATGGTGGTGTATGGCAGATATGGCTGAATGGCTAGATTGGTCGGCAGCAACGCGTGCGATGAACTTATTGCTGTTAATTGTTGCCAGCGCCGCTGCTTACTTTGGTAGCCTGTTTTTAACGGGGCTTCGTGTTCGTCATCTCAAGTTACAAAGTGTGTAGTATGAAAGTAAATTTAATTCGTAAAACCAAAGCAAACGCGAAACAGGCTTCAGCGATTACGATCGGCAATTTTGATGGTCTGCACAAAGGCCACAAGATGCTGATTGACCGCTTAGTGAATCAAGCAAAGCAACAAGGCTTATTATCAACTGTCATCACCTTCGAGCCTATGCCGCAAACCTGTTTACGGCCACAGATGAGTTTATTGCGCTTGATGAGCTTTAGACAAAAGTTTCTGCTGTTAAAAGAGTGGGGTGTTGATCAGATAGTGTGCTTGCGTTTTAGTAAAGCGTTTGCTGCCATTTCACCACAAGATTTTATCGATAATTTACTGGTGGCTGGTTTGGGCGTTAAACATCTGATGGTGGGTGAAGATTTTCGATTTGGCCATCAGCAACTTGGCGATGTTGCACTGTTACAACAATCTGGAAGCGTAAAGGGGTTTACTGTAGAAGCGGTTCCCATGAACCAGAGTGATGCAGTTAAAATCAGCAGCACGCGCGTCAGAGAATTATTACTTAAAGGCGATCTTGCAGGCGTTAAACTACAGCTCGGACGAAACTATCAGGTCAATCAACGGGTAGTGAGTGGTTCGCGCTTAGCAAGAACACTGGGCTATCCGACTGCGAACCTAAGGCTAAAGCCGCATGACCTGGCATTCAAGGGTGTTTTTGTGACGCATGTGTTTGTCGATGGTAAAAGATACAACGCCGTGACCAATGTGGGCACGCGTCCAACATTAGATGGAAAAAACTATTTTTTAGAAGCGCATATTTTAGATTTTTCACAAGATCTTTACGGCAAACGGATCACCGTTGAATTTTTACAAAAAATTCGTGATGAAATTCGTTTCCCCGATTTTCAGGCATTAAAAAATCAAATTGCTGAAGATGTTATTACTGCCAAAACTTTTTTCAGCGCATGAGTGAGTAGAAAAAATGAAAACCGATTATAAACATACGCTAAATTTACCTAACACCGCTTTCCCAATGAAAGCAAATTTGCCGCAAAAAGAACCTGAGCGTTTGGCAAAATGGCAAACCATGGATTGGTATAACTTAGCGCGTGAAAAAAGCAAAGGCCGTAAAAAATATATTCTGCATATGGGCCCCCCTTATGCCAATGGTGATATTCATATTGGTCATGCTGTTACAACGATTTTAAAAGATATTATTGTAAAATCTAAAATGCTGAGCGGGTTCGATGCGCCGCTGGTGCCGGGTTGGGATTGCCATGGCTTGCCGATTGAAGTGAATGTTGAGAAAAAGATTGGACTTGCCAACATTGATGTAACACCGAAAGTTTTTCGTGAAAAATGCCGTGAATATGCAGAGTCACAAATTGAAGTACAAAAAGCATCGTTTATTCGTTTAGGGATTTTAGCTGATTGGCAGCATCCTTATAAAACCATGGACTTTGCTTATGAAGCAGATATCGTGCGTTCATTAGGCCAAATTTTAGCCCAAGGTCACTTGGTACGCGGTGCCAAACCTGTGCATTGGTGTACCCAATGTGGTTCTGCGTTAGCCGAAGCTGAAGTGGAATATCAAAATAAAACCTCACCGGCTATCGATGTGGCTTTTCGTTTCGCTAACATGAACGACTTAAAGCAATCTCTGAATCTGCCATCTTTACCTGTCGAGAACGCGGCTTTAGTGATTTGGACCACCACGCCTTGGACCTTACCAGCAAACCAAGCTGTGACCTTACATCCTACCTTAGACTATGTGCTCGTCAAAGGTAACTTCGCAAGCGATGTCCAAGCCATCTTTATTTTGAGTGAATTGCTAGAAGCGAGTATGGCGCGTTATGAATGCGCTGATTATGAAGTATTAGCAACGGTAAAAGGTAAGCAATTAGAAAAACTCTTATTGCAACATCCATTCTATGAGCGCTTAGTACCGGTGATTATCGGTGACCATGTCACGACGGATGCAGGAACGGGCGCAGTTCATACCGCGCCGGCGCATGGTTTAGACGATTATCTCATTAGCATGCAATATGGTTTAAAAGTTGAAACTGAAGTCGATAGCAAAGGGTGCTTTTTCAAAGAAACACCAGTTGTTGGCGGAATGCATGTTTTTAAAGCAAACGATAAAGTGATTGAAGTTTTAAAAGAGAAAAATAATTTATTGCATGCGACAACATTAAACCACAGTTATCCTCATTGTTGGCGTCATAAAACCCCGTTGATATTTCGTGCTACGGCCCAATGGTTTATCAGCATGGAAGCCAAGCAATTGCGTAAAAACGCATTGAGCGCGATTGACAGTGTAAAATGGGTTCCTGAGTGGGGCGCTTCGCGTATTCAATTAATGGTCCAAGACAGGCCCGATTGGTGCATCTCGCGCCAAAGAACGTGGGGAACACCCTTACCACTGATTTTGCATAAGCAAACCGGTGAAGTGCATCCTCAAATGCTGGAAATCATTGAAGTGATTGCGCAAGCGTTTGAAAAACAAGGCATTGAAGCTTGGCATGAAATGGATATTCAGAGCTTACCATTTGCAGATATGGCAAACTATGAAAAGTCTCAAGATACGCTGGATGTCTGGTTTGATTCTGGTGTGAGCCATACCTCGGTAGTTAAGAAACGCCCTGAACTACAATTCCCAGCCGATCTCTATTTAGAAGGCTCTGATCAACATCGTGGTTGGTTCCAATCATCACTCTTAAGTAGCGTTTCCATGATGGGCAAAGCGCCTTATCAAACCGTGTTAACCCACGGGTTCACTGTCGATGCGCAAGGTCGCAAAATGTCTAAATCATTAGGCAATGTGGTTGCGCCTGATAAAGTGCTGAAAACGTTAGGTGCGGATATCTTACGTTTGTGGGTTAGCGCAACAGACTATAAAGGTGAAATTCACGTTTCCGACGAGATCTTAAATCGTACGGCAGATGCTTATCGTCGCATTCGAAATACCATGCGCTTCTTGTTAGCCAATTTAGATGGCTTTGTGCCAGATAGTGATCTTGTGGCAAAAGAGGAATTAGTGGCGCTTGATGCCTGGATTGTTGAAGTTGCGGCTTCATTACAATCAGAAATTATTGCCGCTTATGACGCATTTCAATTCCATGTAATCTACCAAAAAATTCACAATTTCTGTGTAGTTGAATTAGGTAGCTTCTATTTAGATGTAATCAAAGACCGGCAATACACAACCAAGAAAAAAGGCTTATCCAGACGTTCAGCGCAAACAGCGATGTATTACATAGCGCATGCCTTAACGCGTTGGTTGGCGCCGATTTTAAGTTTTACTGCAGAAGAAGTGTGGGAAGTATTACAAGGCACTGATGAATCATCGGTATTCTTTACACAGTGGCGCAACGATTTACCCAGATTACCCAAAGAGCATGCCATGAATAATGAATTCTGGCACCGTATTATGTCAGTGCGTGATTTAGTCAATAAAGCATTAGAAGCGCAAAGAAGTGCGGGCAATATTGGTGCTCCCCTGGATGCAGAAATTTGTCTGTATGCCAAAGGTGAGCTCCTTAATGATCTGTTGTCGTTAAAAGACGAGTTACGCTTTGTGCTCATCACCTCAGGTGCAGAAGTTAAACCGCTTGTTGAAAAGCCAATTGACGCAACCAAAACCGACAGTGAAGACTTATGGGTTGTGGTAAAGAAAAGTGAGCATGAAAAATGTGCACGGTGTTGGCATCATCGCGAAGATGTTAACCAAAATCCTGCATACCCAGATTTATGTGGACGCTGCGTGTCAAATATAGACGAAAATACTCAAGGTGAGGTACGTCATTATGCTTAAGGCAGACACCATGGACAGAGCCGCTAAAAATACGATTTGGAGCTGGTTTGCGTTTAGCGCGTTATTGTTAGCACTTGATCAGTTAAGCAAGTGGTGGGTGGTTAAGCATATCGCTTTTGGCGAGTTTGTATCGTTATTCCCATCGATGTCACTGACATTGACTTACAATACCGGTATTGCGTTTAGTTTATTCAGCCAAAATGCGTTTCTGGGCAGAATGCTCTTAATCACGTTTGTGTCTTTCATCAGTATTGTGGTTGCCGTGTGGTTGGTGCAAACCCCAGCGCGAGAAAAATGGAATAAAGCTTCATTAGCCATGATTTTAGGTGGTGCGATTGGAAACTTGTGCGATAGAATTTTCTATGGACATGTCATCGATTTTATCGATTTCTATATTGGAAATTGGCATTGGTATACCTTTAACCTGGCAGACTGTTTTATCACGATTGGCGCGTTGATGACTATCAAGTCGCTTATCTTTTCAAAAGAATCAGAGTGAGTAGTAACCTATGTTGTTAAATTCCGAACCCATCACTATCTATCTTGCGAATCCTCGTGGATTTTGTGCGGGCGTTGAACGTGCAATTGATATTGTGGAAGCCGCACTTGAAAAATTTGGGGCGCCAATCTATGTGCGACATGAAGTGGTGCATAATCGTTTTGTGGTTGATAGTTTAAAGGCACGTGGCGCGATATTTGTTGATGAACTGTCATCTATTCCAGAAGGTAGCACGGTTATTTTTAGTGCGCATGGTGTTTCACAACAAGTGCGTGAAGAAGCGCAAAGCCGAGGCTTTACCATGGTGCTAGATGCCACCTGCCCATTAGTGACTAAAGTCCATATGGAAGTGGTGCGTCAAAGCAAAAAAGGACATGAGTGCATTTTAATCGGTCACGCAGGTCATGCGGAAGTTGAAGGCACGTTAGGGCAATATAAAAATCCGGAAGGCGCTATTTATCTTGTAGAAGATCTCGATGATGTTGCCTCACTAACGGTTAAAAATCCGCAAGAGCTTTGTTATGTGACCCAAACGACCTTATCAGTTGAAGACACGCAACAAATCATTGAAGCCTTGAAAGCGAAATTCCCTGCCATTGCTGGCCCGCGCCGCGATGATATTTGCTATGCCACACAGAATCGCCAAGATGCGGTGAAAGTGTTAGCAGAACAAGCGGATGTGGTATTAGTGGTTGGCTCAGTGAATAGCTCGAATTCCAATCGTTTGCGTGAATTATCCGAGCAGCTCGGCACACCGGCTTATTTACTTGATAAACCGGAAATGATCGATTGGGATTGGTTTGATGGTATTAGCTCGATTGGGATCACCGCTGGCGCATCCGCTCCTGATGTTTTAGTGAAGGCTGTGATCCAAACCTTAGAAGATAATCTTGAAGTGGCTGCGATTGAAGAAGTGAAGGGCATTGAAGAAAATGTGTCTTTTGCGATGCCTCGCGAATTGCGCGAAGTGCAAATCGTGAATCATTTCAAAATGGAAGAAACGGTCGAATAATATCGCTTGCTCAAACGCAAAAGCGCAGAGCAAATTTGTAACTCGAAAATTTTTGGCTTAAGACGAGGCGTCAAGCTTTTTGCAACCCGGAGTTTACTGCAGTAAATGAGGATTGCAAAAAGCGCAGACAACAAAGTATTAAGTCAAAAAGTGAAGAGTTATCTTTGCCAGCAATCTGCCGTAGGCCCCTTAATATTCGTATTTGTCAGCGTCAATGCCCCGCAAGTCGTATCACCCGCTTGCACACCCGTTGGTGTCGCCGTCAAGGTATAAGAGGTATTGCTTAGCGCAGAAATACTTAAGTTGTAATACCCTTCTTGCGAAGTGGTTCCTGTGTAGCCGATGCTTGATAGCGTCGCACCAGTATAACCGTTATTCTCGGTATAATAATGCTCCATGTAATTTGCCAAATTGAGTAGTGCGGCCTTGCCATCAGAGCGGCGTGTGCGGGTCATGTGATCGGTATATGCAGGATAAGCAATTGCGGCCAATATGCCGATGATGACTACCGCTATCATCAGTTCCATCAGCGAAAAACCCTTCGCACGAACTATGTTATTCATAAAATACCCTCTTATGGATCGGACGTTTTCTTAAGTGGAATCGTTGTTGTTAACACTTTGCGGATATACAAATCGGGGTAAGGGCCTTTTTCTTCACCATCCAGATTATAATACTGATTAGTTGGCAGTTGATCAGATGTTTCATTGGTTCTAAGTAACAAGCTGACGCGAATGTTGATCACTTTATCAAAAGTCATATTCGGTGTCTTGGGGGATACATACCGATTGACTAGCCCGTCATTATCAAGATCTTCCCCGAGCCTTATCACCATGCTTTCAACATTTTTCATGATGGGGTAAGCCATGTTGTTAGCAGAGTCATCTTGTCCTCTGGATGCGCACACCAGATCTTGCTGTGGACTAATATAATAATAACTTTCAGTTTGTTGATTTGCCATTAAAGGCGTGCCTTGGCAATTAAACACATTACCATTGTCGTTTCCTTGGTATTGCAAAGTAAACGAATCACTGTTGCTTTGGGGCCCATTCACGCCTATCAATTTTGATTGGGGTGCAAACAGTGGCGCGGACGCATCATAAGCCTTATAGGTAACGTTAGCAAAGGGATAAAACCCAAGTGCTTGCGTATGACTGTTAAAAAAGAGCGATGAAAAAAATGGACTATAAGATAAGGCATTAAAGTTGGATTCAGTGGGGTTCTGCAAGTGATTTTGATAAAGTCGGATGAAACCAGCACAGAGCAAGCCCGTTAATAATATGGTAAGCAATACGGATACAATGTTATATCCTCGTTGCTTATTGATATTAATGAGCTGCTCGAAATTCATAACATCTTCCAATTTAATAATTCATTTTGACATCTGATAATACCCGGATGCGCTTGATCGAGGGTAAAGACTCTTTGCCCTTTTCAAGGTGCTTATTGATTTTCCCTGATTGGTCAAGCCAATACTCGATTGATTGACCATTTTTCAGAATCATTTCACCCGCCGCAATGTTCTCTTTATTCACGACTTGCATTTTATCAGCCAGATGATATTCCTTATCGTTAATCAGCATCATTCTGTTCTCAATACTAAATTGAGTGATTGTGCCTTGGCCATTACTTGAAGGGGCTGATTCCCTTGCTTGCGTCAGAGGCATTAACCCTAAACAGAGTACAAACCCTAATAAACAAATTGCAATCTTCATGGTGTTATCCCTCTAATAAAGTTGTCGCCAATTTTGTCTGCCTGGGTTAGAGCCTGGGTTTTCAATTGCACTCGTTAATCCTTGTGAACCACTCATGACTTTCACTTCTTTTGACTTATCAGGGCTCAGCATGACCGCTGGTGTACCCGTGATACCCGCTGCTGATTTTAAGCCTCCCACTTTCAGTGTGGTGGGATTGCCCGCAATGGTAATGGTAAGGTAATCGGCTTCAGTAAACAGTCCATCGTTATTTGCATCAAAAGGTGACATTTGTGGGGCACCGCCACTGGCTGCATCCAGCTCCATGATCCAGCTATTACCACCAAAATCACAAACGCTACTAGAAGGGATCATGGTGGTGAAAATCACGTTATTGTTTCTTAAAATCGGCTGGCTGATTTGTCTTTCACCACTATTGGCGCCATTTACCACAAAATTCATATACCAACCAAGATTGCTCGTCCAGTTAATGGAATTGCTGGAAACGGCTCTAAAGGAACCTGCGGCAGTGGTTGCTTCGCCTAAAATACTTTGCTGAACCAAACCCGTTTTAGCCACCGTTGCGCCTGCCAATTTATCCCAAATGGCATAGAAGCTTTGGGTGACTTGTCCTGACGTTGTGTTATCGGTGAGTTCTAAATATTTACCGGTTCCAAAGTACACCATCACACCATAATTCAGGCCATTAGGGTGTGGACCGACAACCGGCGGTGCTGTAATTGGCTGATCGCCTGCGGTTGCAAAAGATGCCGTGTAGAGAATGGTGGCATTGTTTTTCCAATTGGTTGGTGTGGTATTTCGTAAATCGAATTTCCACATGTTGCCTTTAAGATCGCCGGCATACACATAATCCACAATGTAATCTTGATCAATATCCACGGCATAAGGCGTGCTGAGTCCATTAGGATTGGTAAGGTTCGCTGACCCAACGGGAATTTTGATGTAGTTCGAATCAGCAACCCAAGTACCATTGATGCCTTGTTCGATAAACAAGATAAACAAGCACGCTTTACCCGTAGTGCTCGCGTAACCATCAGCTTGAGTGCTGTTATAACCATTGTTAACAATAATCGCCCATTTACTTTGATTGACACCGGTACGTACTTTGGCAATGATTGGTTGGCCTTGAACATACCCAAAATCAGGGTCATCGATATCGCTGAACTCAAACAAGTAGAGATTCGCAGCGTTTGCTTCTGTAAATTGCGTTGGATTCGTAATATCAATCGCATAGAGCGTTTGACCACCATTACCTAAACCTGAAGCTAAAATGGTATGCCATGCGCTTGAATAAAACACATCGCCTTCAGTGGGTGACCCATCATTAAAATAGGCATGTTGATAGGGTGTAGTGCTCAAAGTAGGCAGTTTGTCATAGATTTGTCTCGCGCCAGAAATGTAAGCCAGTTTTTCATAGCCATCGGTAGCTGAGAAGGCATGCAACATGCCATCATTGGCACCCACGTAAACAAGTGGTGCTCGAGCGCTATAAGTGTTTTTAAAAGTACTATACGGACTGCTTTCTAAGGTATCAGGGTACAAACGAGCAGGAGGGCCTACGTAAACAGGCGACGAATTAACGATATCTCCCAATACATTTGTGCGATCTCTAAAATTATAAGTGGCGTTTTTGAGTGACTCTTGTGATCGGTCGCCACGTAGATAGTTTAGTAATTGCGCACCATAGGCTTGATTGGCGCTGATTTGAGAAGTTGTTGTGGTGTTTGCAGTGAACGGCGCTTGTCCTAAAAATTCAGCCATGTTGGTTGGCAAGGAACCACTGACTTTATAGCTGACATAATTGCTAGGCCAGCGGAATGCGATGCCGTTATTTGCGCCAGTCCAGTTGCGCGTAAAAATCACACGGTTATTAGGTGCTAATGCGGTATAAACACTTGAAGTTGGTGCACAATTACCGCCAGTTAACGCACAAGCCGCACTCCATGCCGGTGCTGACGCTAATTGGGTATCAACACCGATAGGGTAAGCTAGCAAATCACCGGTCCAGTTATTGGTGTTAAAGATGGCTTGATAAACTTGTGAACTACTGTTTAACACAGTGGAGTTTTGTGCTACGGGTGCTGCAGAGGCACTGCGATCACTAATGTTAGCTAATATTTTCCCCATTGAATCGGTAATATTGCTGGCATCTTGAGCATTAAGATAAAAGCCGTTGCTATTAAAAGCGGCATGCCATAAATCATCTGCTTTTTCCGCATCACTGTTAAATGGATTCCCCCAATTACCATTCACGGCTAAAGGCGGGTTTGGCCAGCCATCATCGTCAGTGTCTTTTAATAATCCAGAGACACCAAACCCGACACCAAAGGTGACCATGTGCTGATAAGTCGCTGGGTCGTAGGCATTCGGTAATACTTGATTGGCGAGCGGGCTAAGATCTTTTAAATAGTAATAGCGCGCGACATCCGCTAACGTTTTAGAAATACCATCACGATCATTATCGCCGATGTAGCTGGGTGCGGATGAATCGTTCCAATAACCATCGGTGAATAAAATGGTGAAGTTTTGTTGACAAGGGTAAACAATTGGATTGCTTTTACCTGATAATTCGTTATCAAAATATTGACCAGCGCGTGCTAAACCGTTACGTAGCGGGGTGCCAAGTGCATCCCAATCAAAAGCATATAAAGAGGTTAATAGGTTGTTATTATGACTTGTATAATCCGTCACTGTGCTTGCTGGAACTTCGATAAAGAAATTATCGGTATTATTAATCACATTGATGCCATAACGATAGTTAGGAAAGCGGGTAACAATGTTACCAATCGCATTTTTTGCGGCAAACGAACGGCGGCGATTATATTGGTACCAATTAGCAAAATTTGTTTTAGCTTCACTAATCGTGCGACATCCGGATGCGCCTGTACTGGTGTAGCTTAATGTGCCATTGGCAACTTGTCGGACTAAATTGGCGTTGCCCAAAACATTATAACAACCACTGCCAGAAAGTGTGGTTTGTAAAACTGCTGTTTCGCCCAGACCTAAAATAGTGGGTAAGTAAGTGGAGCGGTAGACTTGCACGTTTGTAGAGTTCAGTACGATTTTAACGTGGCTGTCCCATAAATCGACTTCGCCATTGCCAGTGGTTGTGGCATTCACTGCCAATGCTCGCAATGGGCGTCCATCTGCGGTGTTATATCCTCTATCATCAATCCAAACTTGATAGAAGGAACCATTTAAATTACGTGTTGTGCTATAACCGGTGGTGCTTTCTCTGGGGTTACTGCGTGCAGCGGTAAAGGAAGCATTGGCACAATCGGTCCCAGAATTAGTACAGGCGCCCGGCCAAGGGGTATATGAAGTCGTCGGATTATAATAAACCGTATTTAAATCGGAAGAGTAAATACGCCATTCTTTATCGCCGGCGCTGGAGCAAGCTTGAATGGCGTTATAATCACTGTTGTTACAATCGTCACTATAGAGGTTGTCATTGGTGGTAAAAAGGTAAGTAAAATACCGATAATTACCATTACCATAGCTACGCACGAGGCCATCATTGTCTACGATAGAACCACAGGTAGATGTAGCAGAATACGAACCCGTCGCATTAGGGTCATAGGCACAAAAATTCCAGTAGGGTCGAACGGAGACTTCCCAGTCCATCGAGCCAGAATCATCTAGTTCAAAAAAGATGTTAGGCGCGACATACGTTGATGTAAAGAGCGGTGATTGGCTTAAGTTCAGAACGGCACTGTTGGCTTGGGTTGCGTTTAAGCACAAAAGGCTGCTTACCAATACTCTCTTTATCATGTTCATAATAACCACCTAATTGAACTGCGTTACATAAATAGATTGCAAATTCACCTGCGAGTTAGTCGTTGCACCGGTACCTCGCGCATTCACACGGTAGTAATAATATCCTTGTCCTTTGCCAAGCGACTCAGGTCCTAATTCATAAGGAACGAAGCTATGGAATTCAATAATGTATTGAGGTTGAGCGGCGACGCCATATAGAGTGGCTGAGAAAGTTTTCGCTTGGGATTGCCACCAAGAAGTAGGCTGTTGGTAAATAGTACCTAAGGTATTCGCTGCCCATACGCTGCAAGGTGCCGTTGTGCAGGTGCTAACAGCGGTGGGTGGCGTCGTTTGCCCCTGTAACCACGCTTCACCATCAGTCATCGACGCTTCTGCGGCTTCAAATGCCGCGGTGGTGTCTCGTAAATTTTGCGTGAGCTTTTCACTGAGTGCCGTTGAGTTCATGGCAGAGATACCAATCAAGGTTAAAATCATTAAGAAGATCAATCCGACGATAATGACCATACCGCTTTGGGCTTGTGGGTGCTTAACGTTGCGCATCAAAGTTACCTCCTAAAAAGGCTTTTTAACCTGATTTCTGAGCAATATGGTAAACGTCACTTGTTGACGCATGAATTGATCGGCAGTGGGTGTGTAAGTTGTGCCTAATAAGTTGTAGGTAATGCTTGAAGCTGTAGGCTTGATAGGTTCATCAGATCGCAGCAACAAACTTAATCGGACGCTGACAACACGGCTCATATCCAAGTTGGGGAAATTGGCGCTGACATAACGATCGGCGGTATTATCGTTGTTCAAATCCTCTCCATAGAGTACGTGCATGTTTTCAACACCATTAATTAGTATTTGCGTACTGTTGGAAGGGGAAGCATTACTGTTAACCGCTTGGCATTGCAATTCATTATTTGCGGTTATCGAAAATGTGCTAGTTGCAACCGTGTTTGCATCAATCGGTCTGTTAAGACAATCGCGAATCGTGCCATCAGGTGTGCCAGAGCCATTGCCGCTACCTTGATAGCGTATGGTTAATGAATCGCTACCATTTTGCCCTGAATTATTGGTGCCGGTAATATAGGGAGCGCTGCTTGGAAAGATCGCCGACATCGCTGGAAAATTACCCGTGGTGGGGGTTGAACGATAACCCGCAAAGCGAATGGTGCGTGCTAAATAGGTTGCTGTGAAGCGACCATTTTCTTGAAGTTGTGAAAATCCCGATCCTAAGTTATAGATATTTTTGCTATTTAAAAAGATTTGTAACACGCCTGCCAATAAGATCAAACTCAAGGTGATTGAGATCAGAATTTCAATCAATGAGAAACCTTGGCTATATTTGCGCATCATTTCCATTCTCATAATGAAAAGCTCATGACATAACGGCGGGTTGTGCCAGGACTATTGGCATCCATTCTTTCAACCCACCAAACCTTAATCGCAAAAATCGGTTTACCCGGTGTGGCAACAATATTGTCACAGGCAGGGGCAGTAGGCGTGCCATCATTAGGTGTGCTGTCAATGCACACAACGCCTGTGCCAGAAGGCATCGCAGCTTGGGTTGCAGGTGCCCAAGCAGTAGCAGCACTACCAGAAAGGTTTGCATACCACTCATAAAAATCTTGGCCAGCCATTTCTTCAGCGGTGCATGAAACATCGGCGTTATTGCCGGAAGAATCTTTGCCTAAACAGCTGGGATTGCCGGTTGCCGCTTTAGAAGGATTATTATAAGGACTCGTCGCACCTAGTGCAGTGGCTGCCACATTCGTGCGCATTCTATCTGCCATATCATTTGCTTGAATGGTTGCCATGGTCCGAAGGAGGGAATCGTGATTTAAACGATAACCCATTACTTGTAAGCTAGCTAAGCCAAGTAATGGGTTATCGTTTAAATCACGATTCCCTCCTTCGAATATTTGCGCATCAATGTATCCCATTTCATGGCGTAGCTTAATCATAGTTTATAAAAGAACCTTGCCCTTAGGACACAAACTAAGATAGAGCAATCGAACAGGCCGATAAATGGAAATACCTATATTCAAACACTAAATCATAAGGGCTGAATGTGAAGCATTATGGGCAATTGGATTTGGTTACGGTAACTCTGCCTGTCATGGAGATATTAAGACTACGTGCATAAGGGCCTGCGCAACCCGCTGCACTAATATTAATGGTTAAATTACTGGTATTAGTGCCAGCAAATCCAGCGCTATTGTAATTGACTAATGAGGTACTTGGAGAGAGCGTGATATTCGGATTATTGTTGGTAAAACTTTGTGTGCGAAGCAATAGCTGCGCACTGTTTGATGAAGAATAGGTATTGCTTACCGTTGGATTTAAAAAAACAATCCAACCTTGATTCCAATCACTACCGCAACTGCTAAATGTTTGATCAGCTGCTGGGCAAATCGAAACATTGGCGGCCCGCTTTATGGCTTCAGAACGAGCATAATTAAGCGCAATAATCATATCGTTACTGGCTGATACGGTGACGTTGTTTTGAATCACGGCATTAAAGGAAGGAATAGCAATAGTCATCACAATAACCAGTACAAGGATGGTTATCAGGATCTCGATAAGCGTAAACCCGCGTTTTAATATCATAGTCTTCATACTTCAGTTAATAGCGCATCTTAGAGGGGGGCGCAACTTAAAGGCCGCTCGATAAACGGATACGACCACTATCATAGACCACGACTTTGTAAGGTTTTTGAAGATTAAAATCAAAAGTGGCACGATGCAAACTTCGCCCTTCGCCTGTAAATTGCAGTACAGAGGTTTGGTGGCTACTGATGTGGGTGAGATGATGAATTTTTTCATAACGTAATAATTTGATGGGTTGCTCTTTCTGTGTCGGCTGATAAAAAACCATATAGCCGTTTGACCAATCTTCGCTGCAATGTTGCAGGTCTTGTGTTGGGCAAACACTAATCAGTTGATTGCCTGTGATGGCAGCATTTCGCGCAAATGTCAGATTATTAAAAAATCGATTTGCATCACATTCATTGCTTAACCCGGTTGTCAGGGTATTAAAATGCTGGCAAAACATAAAAAGTATGCTGGCAATCAGTAGTGTGATTAATAATTCAAGCAGCGTAAAACCCTGCGATTTATTTTGAATCACTTTCCAGGCCTAATTTTTTCAATCGATAACGTAAGGTTCTAAAGCTTATTCCTAAGTGTTTTGCGGCCGCTGTCTTATTACCATGTGCTTTGGCCAAAGCATCAATGATCACTTGGCGTTCCATAGAAATAAGATAGTCATCCAACGGCAACGCTTGTTTTTGCGTTGCTGTATTAGGTTGGCTGCGCGTTAATTGCAAATCGTTGGCGGCGATATGGTGTCCATCACTTAAAGTAAATGCCCGTTCAAGAATATTTTCTAATTCACGAATATTTCCAGGAAAATCATGATGCGTTAATAGAGTGAGTGCATCGGGATCGAGGGTGGGAGCGCTACTTCCCCCTGCGATGGCAATTTTCTTTAAAATATGTGTCGTTAGCAAAGGAATATCTTCTTTACGTTCTTGCAAGCTGGGCACTTTTAATTCAATAACATTGAGCCGGTAAAATAAATCTTGTCGAAAAAGATTTTGGTGAACTAAGTGTTGTAAATTTTTATGTGTGGCACATAAAATGCGCACATCAACTGCTTGCTCGTTGTTACTGCCAAGGGGTCTGATGGCTTTTTCTTGGATGGCGCGTAACAATTTTACTTGCATCGTAAGTGGTAAATCGGCGACCTCATCAAGAAACAGCGTTCCTTTATGCGCGGCTTGGAAGAAGCCAATTTTATCGTTATGAGCGCCAGTAAAACTTCCCTTTAAGAAACCGAAGAATTCACTTTCCATTAACTCTTGTGGAATCGCGCCGCAATTAACAGGAATAAATGGCCCCTCCGAGCGAGGTCCACTTTGGTGAATGATACGAGCAACCAATTCCTTGCCACAGCCTGATGGTCCACTGATATACACAGGGGCTTGTGAGCGCGCCAGTTTGGCAATTTGTTGACGCAAAGTTTGAAATACGGCTGATTGCCCTATTAATTGTTCATTGAAGACATTGATTGCACTGGCATTGATTTTGAGTGCACCCAAGACAATGTCACGTAATTGATTTAAATCAACCGGTTTTGAAATACAGTCAAAGGCGCCTAATTTAAGCGCTTTAACGGCGGTTTCCATATTGCCATGTGCGGTAATCACCGCGATTGGCAACTGTGGATAATGGGTTTGCACATAGGAAACGAGATCTAAGCCATTGCCATCATTCAGGCGCATATCGGTAAGACATAAATCAAAAACGGTAGTGCTCAAGGCTTTTTTAGCTTCTTTAATGCTTTGCACGGAAACCGTGTTAATGGACATCCGGCGCAGTGTTATTTCTAAAAGTTGGCAAATATCGGGCTCATCATCAATGACGAGCGCAAGCGGTTCAGTCATGCGTTGACTTCTCCTTTAGGAATCGTTAAGCGAAATTGCGAACCAAATTGCAGATTTGGCACATAATCCAGTCGGGTGCCGTTCATTTGACTTAATTCTTTTGCGATGTAAAGACCAAGTCCCGAACCATTATTTTCAGTAGTGAAGAAGGGTTCAAAAATATGTTTAGCAATGTCATTTGATATTCCCTCGCCATTGTCGATCACATCGAGCAAAACAGTCGGCGGTGCATCCGTGGTTTGAACGCGCAGTATTAAAGAAGCTGTGCCATTTTTTTTAAAGCTATAGCGTAATCCGTTTTCGCACAAATTGATTAAAATTTGTGTTAATTGGCTAGGATCGACATTCACCATTAAATCCTTTCTATCCGCTTCTAACGTGACACGAGGCGCTCCAACTTCTGGAACCGTTAATTCTTTGATGAATTGTTCTAACCAGGGGATCAAGGCAATGTGTTGTGTACGCGCAGGTTTGCGCCCTGAAAGTGACAACACGTTTTGGATCACCGTATTCATCCGGTCACAATGTTGTTTCATCATTTTGACTAAATTGAGATCTTCTGCTGATAGAGTCTGAGATTCCGCCAGCAGCTGGGCTGCGTGGCTGACGGTTCCTAACGGGTTGCGTAGTTCATGCGCAATATTGGCAGTCAAATGCCCAAGGGATGCGAGTTTTAAATCTTGTGCTTGGCGCGTTTCTGATTCTAGGTCATAAAGAAATACCAATGTTCCAGAAGGGAGCCCTTTGCCCAATGGGTGGAAGCTTAAGCGCAAAGCAGGTCTTCCTGATTGCGAAGAGAGCAACGTGGTATTTTTCGCATCGTTTTGCCAGGCGGCAAAACTTTCTTGGAAGGATAAAGGGAGATCATAAAGCGTGTTATTGTGCATCGTAGCTTGAAAATCTAAGAGCATTCTCGCTGCAACGTTGATTAAGCGAATATTAAAATGTCTATCAAACACTAAAACGCCAGCATGCATGGCAGAAATGATATGGGCATTGAGTTGTTGTGAGGTTGCCAATTGTTGAGCTTGGCTTTCAACAATTAATTGGCTGCGTCTAACGCGTAAAGAGAGCAAGTTGGTCACTAACGAAGTAATAAAGATAGCGCAACCAAGCAAGCCAACTTGGGTATACATATTGATGGCAACTTTCTGTGATAAAAAGTTATAGCTGTGTTCGGAAAATAGCAAAATGGCGGCAATGGCGGCGCTTAAGAGTGAATACTTGCCAGGAAACAACAAACTATGTGCAGCAACGATCACAATCAATAATATGCCAACACCGGAGATGATGCCGCCGGTTGCATGCATCAAGACAATTAAGGCAACTACGTCAATAAAAATCGGTATATTGGCCTGTAGTGCATAGCGACGTTTAATGAGCACCGAGCACATTAAAATAATTAAACTGGCTGTTCCGTAGATAGCACAGGCTTGTTGATAAAGTTTTTTATCAACAACGCCAAAAAATTGTGTATCCAAATTAAATTTAGTTAGGCTCACAAAGCCAATGACGAGGAGAAGGCGGTAGAGATTAAATAGTTGTAAGGATTGCCATAGATAATCTTGCAGGTCAGATTTCTGCCAAGGTGCACGTTTTTGCAAATAGAACTCCCTTCGATTTGTCTGCTGACAGTATAGCTTTCACTCATTGTGAAAGAGAAGCGTGCTCCTCGCAACAGTAAAAGCGCTCTTTAACTTCAATCGCGCGATTTTTCGGTACAAAAGTATTGCAGTAGGCACACTTAACGAGTGTTTCTGTTACATCCAGGGGGGAGGTTCCACTGGGGGGAGGTTGAAAGCTTTGCAGCCATTTAACAAGACGGCGGCGTAAAAACCACAGTCCTACCCAGATGAGAAATGCAAATGTGGCAAAAAAAAGTAAAATACGAATCAGCATAGCTTGCACTCCCTCAGGAAGGATCAATAAGTTGTTTAGCTTCGTCACCAGCGGCGCGCAGCAGTATCTTATCGAGCAGGCGATGCGTCAAGCTTCGTTTTAGTAGTGCAAACATATGAGTAGGGAAAGTGACATAATATCGCGCTTGCGGTTTTTTTGCTTCCAGCGCATGCAATAAGGCTTTTTCAACCGCCTCTGGCCCTAACGTAAAGGGGGGATCGGTTAAGTCATTGCTTAAACGTTTACTTAAACGCGCATACAGAGCGCGGAATGGGCTTTGTTCCGTTTGAATGTTTGTTAAAAATTGCTGATAAGCATTGGCACGAAATCGACTGGTAATCGGCCCGGGCTCTATCAAGCTGACTTCAATCGCCGTGGCATTGAGTTCTAAGCGCAGTGTATCGGTTAAGCCTTCTAAAGCATGTTTGGAGGCATTATAGGCGCCACGAAAAGGCAAACTAATTAAACCCAGCACAGAGCTGTTTTGAATGATGCGACCATACCCCTGACGGCGCATCAATGGTAATACCGCATTGGTTAATTCCAAAGTGCCAAAGACATTGGTTTCAAACTGAGCGCGTATCGCATCTCTTGAGAGATCTTCTACGGCACCGGGTTGGCCAAAGCCGGCATTATTAAAAAGCGCAAATAACTGATGATTGGTAATAGAAAATACTTGTTCAACAGCTGACTTTATAGAGTCGCTGCTGTTAAGATCGAGTTGCACCGCGGTGAGGCCTAATGCTTGCAGCTGCACGACATCGTCGCTTTTTCTGGCGCTGGCAATGACGCGGTATCCCTTTTTCTGTAAGGAGATGGCACAATAACGGCCAATCCCACTGGAACAGCCAGTGATCAAAATTGTTTTTTGTTCAGGTGTTAAATCTGTCGCTCTCATTTTAGGTCGTTATGCTTAGAAAAGAGGAAGCTAGTATAGGGTGAAAAGCCCTTGAACTGAAATGTTTTTGATTTTGTTAAATTACTTAGAGGTTTAGATATGCCGATTTATGAATACCACTGTAGAGATTGTGGCGTTGACCAAGAATTTTTATTGAAAATTGATGAATTGCCTACGGCATGCACCAATGCGAAGTGCGGATCCACCGCACTTGAAAAATGTGTTACTGCGCCGCGTTTTCGTTTGAAAGGCCAGGGATACTATGAAACGGATGAAAAGGCGAAATCCAAGCAGCGCTATATTGCAGAAGGCAGCGAGCCTGCTAAAGCACCGTCATGCCAGAAACCCGCTTGTGATCATACTTCACACTAATGACAACAAAGCGCCCCGAATCCGTGTTAGTCGTGGTCTACACCCAGTCAAGCGACGTGTTGTTAATGCAGCGACGAGATCATCCGGATTTTTGGCAATCGGTGACGGGTAGTTTAGAAACCGCAGAAGACAAAACACAAGCGGCATGGCGGGAGCTGAACGAGGAAACGGGTCTTAGCAGAAAAGATGGCGAGTTGAATGATTGTCAATTGGCCAATTGGTTTGAGATTTATCCACAATGGCGCCATCGTTATGCACCCAATGTGACTAAAAATAAAGAACATGTTTTTACGTTTGCAATACCAAAGATTATACCGATTACCCTAAGTCATGAGCATCTTAGCTTTCGCTGGCTGTCAAAAGACGAAGCGATCGCCATGGCCTCATCACCAAGTAATCAAGCAGCAATTCTGAAATGGATAGTAGGGAGTCAATAGCATGGCAGGTCATAGTAAGTGGGCCAATATTAAACATCGTAAAAATGCTCAAGATGCAAAGCGTGGAAAATTATTTACAAAATTGATCCGAGAGATCACGGTATCTGCTAAAATTAGTTCAGATCTGAATTCTAATCCACGACTGCGTATCGCTATCGATAAAGCGTTAAGTAACAATATGACGCGCGACACCATCGATAGAGCAATTAAACGAGGCGCGGGTGGTGATGATAATGCCGACTTAGCAGAAATTCGCTACGAAGGGTATGGACCTAATGGCGTAGCCATTATGGTGGATTGTCTCACCGATAACCGTAATCGTACCGTGTCAGAAGTGCGACATGCTTTTACGAAAATGGGTGGTAATTTAGGTACGGATGGTTCAGTCGCCTATCTTTTTACCAAGATGGGACAGATTTTGTTTCCAAAAGGTGCCGATGAAGATAAGCTCATAGAAGTTGCGATCGAAGCGGGTGCTGATGATATCGTTAAACAAGACGATGGCACTTTTATGGTTAATTCTTCAGTCGAAGTATTTGTCTCGTTGCAAGAAGCGATGAAAGCGGCAGGATTTGTTTCAGAGGAAGCGGAAATCACCATGGTCCCTTCAATGACGGTGAAGCTAAATCTGGAAGACGCTGAAAAATTTATGAAAATGGTTGAGATGCTGGAAGATCTCGATGATGTTCAAGAAGTCTATTCCAACGCAGACATTTCAGAAGAAATAGGGTTACAACTGGCATAAGGATAGTGTCCTTGCCTTCAAGAAGAATACTGGGCATCGATCCCGGCTCGCGCATTACGGGTATTGCTGTTATCGAAAAAAATGCCACCGGCACACCGGTCTGTCTATTTGGCGGTTGTATTCGTTTAACGGCGCCAACGGAAGCGGCACGTTTGGGGGCATTATTTGTTGAAATACAGCAAGTCGTGCAATCTTTTATGCCCACAGAATTGGCCATTGAACAAGTTTTTGTTCATAAAAATGTGCGTTCAGCCTTAAAGCTGGGCCAAGCTCGAGGCGTTGCGATTGCCGCTTGCATGCAGGGAAACTTAACGGTTTTTGAATATGCCCCCAGACTGATTAAGCAGGCAATTACCGGTGGGGGCGGCGCCGATAAAGCGCAGGTCCAGCACATGGTACAAGTTTTATTATCATTAGAAACAAAGCCGCAGGCAGACGCCGCAGACGCGCTTGCTGTGGCATTGTGTCACTTGCATACAGAGAGTTTGACCCCATTAGGTCCTCAAACTACACGTCGCAACGCTAAACGAACAGCTGCATGGAAATCATATGATCGGACAACTTCGCGGTAAAATTATTGAAAAAAATGCCCCTTTTATCCTGATTGATGTGCACGGGGTGGGGTATATTGTACAAACGCCGTTATCCACATTTTTTGCACTACCGGAAGTCGGGCAAGAAGCGGTTATTCGCACCCACATGGTGGTGCGTGAAGATGCGCAACTGCTTTATGGTTTCGCAACGCATGATGAATGCTATCTCTTTCAAGAGCTTATCAAAACCAATGGTGTTGGGCCGAAAATTGCTTTAGCGATCTTATCAGGCTTAACGCCACATGAGCTGATGGAAATTTTATCCATGGAAGAAGTTGATCGCTTACAGCGAGTGCCAGGGATTGGTGCTAAAACAGCGATGCGTATTATTGTGGAAATGAAAGATAGGCTAGGCAAGATGATATTGTCTGCGCCACAAAGAAATCTTTCAACGTCTTTACTATCAAAAGCACAAGGTCCGGAGCAAGAAGCGATAGCGGCATTAATTGCTTTGGGTTACAAACCACAAGAAGCCAACAAAGCCATCGCCAAGGTTGAGAATAAAAACCTAAGTTGTGAAGCAATACTAAGAGAAGCCTTACAAGGATTGGCAAAAGTATGAACAGTCAAATTACCGATCGTATTGTTTCGCATTCTGCGAAAGTGATGGAACCCAGTCAAGAAGCGGTGATAAGACCACAATCGCTAGCGGATTATACTGGGCAAGATAGCGTCAGAGAGCAGCTTGGCATTTTTATTGAAGCCGCAAGACGTCGGGGCGAGGCGCTCGATCATTTACTGGTATTTGGTCCCCCAGGTCTTGGGAAAACCACGCTCGCCAATATTGTGGCTAATGAATTACAGGTCAATATCAAACAAACCTCAGGCCCTGTGATTGAACGTCCGGGCGATTTAGCCGCTATTTTAACCAATTTGCAGCCCAAAGATGTTTTATTTATTGATGAGATCCATCGTTTAAGCCCAGTGATTGAAGAGGTGCTCTATCCTGCCATGGAAGATTACCAAATCGATATTATGATTGGCGAAGGGCCTGCTGCACGTTCAATTAAACTCGATATTCCGCCATTTACGTTAATTGGCGCCACCACCCGAGCTGGTATGCTCACCTCTCCCTTGCGCGACCGCTTTGGCATAGTGCAAAGGCTTGAGTTTTATAATGCTGCCGATCTAAAGAAAATTGTATTGCGCTCAAGTGGTGTTTTAAAAATAGCGATTACCGATGAAGGAGCCAACGAAATAGCTTGTCGCTCCAGAGGAACGCCTCGTATTGCCAATCGATTGTTACGTCGCGTGAGAGACGTTGCTGAGGTTGAAGGAGAGGGCGAAATCACGCATGCGCTAGCGAAAAAAGCTTTAGCATTATTGGATGTCGATATGAAAGGCTTTGATGTCTTAGATAGAAAGTTACTACAAGTGGCCATTGAAAAATTCAATGGTGGGCCGGTGGGCATCGACAGCTTAGCGGCTGCGATTGGGGAAGCCAAAGACACCATTGAAGATATTATCGAGCCCTTTTTGATCCAACAAGGATTCATGATCCGCACACCACGAGGCCGGGTCCTAACAGCGCAGACCTATGCGCACTTTGGATTACCTGTACCAAAAAATGAGTTAACTTAATTAAGCGTTTTTTAAAAATGTTTGAGTTTGGTAGCTTTAATTGATACCTTTGAACAGTTGAGCTACTTTGCTCTTCATGCTAAGCGAACTATGATATCTTCAGGGCTTTGAAGATATTTTTACCGAATTTATAGAGCGCTCTTTGGGCGATGTGAGGGAGTTAAAAGCGTGAATACTGACTTATCATTGCTAAGTTTGTTTACCGAAGCCAGTGCGTTGGTGCAAATTGTGATGCTGATCCTATTGGGGATTTCGGTCGTTTCATGGTCGATTATTTTTCAGCGCGGCTATGCGCTTTTTCAAGCACAAAAAATGTTTGATGCTTTCCAACAGCGTTTTCAGGCAAGCAGCGATCTTAACCGCCTATATGATTACCTTGCTTCCCGTCGCTTCAGCGGCGAAGGTGTTGAGCAAGTGTTTCGTGCCGGTTTCCGAGAATTCGTTCGTCTTTATAAACAAGACATTGGTCAAGATTCCGTTATGGGTGGAACAGAGCGCGCGATGCGAGTGGCATTAGCACGTGAAGAAGAATCCCTCGAACAGCATCTACCCTTTTTAGCATCCGTTGGTTCTATTAGTGTTTATATCGGCCTATTTGGCACGGTATGGGGCATTATGACGGCATTTCGTGCCTTAGGTGCTATGCAACAAGCGACTTTAGCTACCGTAGCTCCCGGTATTTCAGAAGCTTTAGTGGCAACCGCATTAGGGTTGTTTGCGGCGATCCCTGCAGTATTTGCTTACAACCGTTTTACCGCACAAGCACAAAAAATCATTCGTGGTTACGATAACTTAGCAGAAGATTTTTCAGGGGCACTGTATCGCAGATTGCATTCACAATCCTGGCAAGAATCCTCTGAAGGCGAATCACTTAAAGAAGAATTGGCAAAATAATAGGGTGGAATATGCTGAGAAAGCAGTATTCTAAGAAAAAATTAGTCGCAGATATTAACGTCGTTCCATATATCGACGTGATGTTGGTGTTATTGGTCATTTTTATGGTAACCGCGCCTTTATTACAGCAAGGTGTGTCTGTCGATTTGCCACAAGCTAGCGCTAAGGCACTGCCAACCACGGAAAAAGAACCGATCGTGGTGAGTGTCGATAAAGATGGGCGTCTTTACCTAAATATTTCCGATACGCCGTCAGCCGTGATTGATAGCCAAGCGCTCACGTTGCGTGTTATGGCCGACCTTGAACGCAATCCAAAGCGTAAAGTGCTCGTCAAAGCAGATAAGCAAGTCGATTATGGTAAAGTCATTGGTGCGATGGTGCTGCTGCAAAAAGCCGGCGCACCCGGTGTGGGATTAGTCACACAAGACGATGCACCTTCACAAGTTGCTATGAAGCAAAAAAGGTAGTCATTGTGCCAAAGCAGTTTTCGCAAAATTTCTCATTAGGGTTAGCGCTCGGCTTACATATTGCCCTTGGCTTACTTTTGATCTTAAGTTTTGAGCACACCATTCGTATTCCTCCTGCGCCTAGTGTTGATGAAAACAAAGAAATCATTGAAGCGGTGGTGGTAAACAAAAAAAGTTTGCAAGACGAAGTTGATCGCTTGGCGATGATTGAAGCAAAACGTAAGCAGCAAGAGCAAGCCAAGAAGCAAGAGCTTATACGTCAAGAAAATGAAATTAAGCAAAAGCGCGAAAAGGAAGAACAGCTTCTAGTTGAACTCAAAAAGAAAAATGAACAACTTAAAAAAGAAGCTGAGCTGCAACGTTTAGTAAAAGAGCAACAAGAGCAAGAATTAAAAGACAAAGTAAAAGCTGAACAAGAAAATCTGAAAAAGATCCAAAAGCAAAAAGAAGAAGCCATTGCTTTAGCTGCAAAAAATAAAGCGATTGTAGAGCAAAAAGCGCAAGAGCTTGCCAAACAAGAAGAGCAAGCTAGGCAAAAACAGAAAGAGCTGGCTGATCAAATGGCGAAGCAAACTGCGAATGCGCGCGTGAATCAAAATGAAGTTAGTCGTTTTATGTCCTTGATGCAAAATAAGATCCATCAAAATTGGCGTCAACCATTAGGCGTCGATTTTAGAAACTTCAAATGCAAAATCTTGGTTAGACTTATGCCAACCGGCGAAGTGGTAGAAGCCAGAATTTTAGAAGGAAGCGGCAGCGTAGAGTATGATCGTTCAGCAGTGGTTGCGATTGAAAAAGCCTCTCCGCTACCCATGCCCGATGATCCATCAGTTGCCAACCAATTTCGTGAATTTAGTTTTACATTCAATCCGGAGGCCGCGTGAAACAGTTTATTTTAGCAGTGTTACTCTTAGGGGTGGCAACAGGTGCTAATGCGCGCCTCAATATTGAAATTACCAAAGGTATGGTTGCCGGTGTACCGATCGCGATTACTAACAGCGCTGAAGAAACCATGAAGCGCCCCAGTGTTGGCAGTTCTTTTGAAGATCTTGCCGCCGTGGTCCGTAATGATCTCAGAATGTGCGGACGCTTTGATCCGCTACTGAAAGAACAATTACCACGCGTTGCGAATATGTCGCAGGAGCTGGATGCGGGCCTTTGGCAGCAAGTTGGCGTTGAAAACGTTGTGCTGGGTACTGTTAAACCGGAAGTCGGCGATAGTTTTGCAGTCAGTTTTAAATTATTAGACGTCTATAAAGCACAAGGCAAAAGCGGCGAATTAAAAAATGGTGAGCTAACGCGCGCTGAAAATACGGTGTTACTCAGCAAAACCTATCACGGTGTGAATCGCAAAGATTTTCGTGCGCTAGCGCATCGCATCAGTGATGATATTTATGAAAAATTAACCGGTATTCGTGGTGCTTTTTCAACACGCATTGCTTATGTCATGGTGGTACGGGCTTTTGATGGTACACATTATAGTTTAGAAGTAGCTGATGCCGACGGTTATAACCCAGTGACGTTGGTGAAATCGAAAGAGCCGCTAATGTCTCCGTCATGGTCACCCGATGCAAAGCAGATTGCGTTTGTGTCATTTGAAAAAAATCGTGCAGAAATATATCTGATTGAAGTTGCAACCGGTAAGCGTCGTTTGTTATCTAAATTCCCTGGGATCAATGGTGCGCCTGCTTGGTCACCGCGCGGTAGACAATTGGCCGTTGTGTTATCCAAAGAAGGTAACCCCAAGCTCTACTTATGGGATATTGATACGCAAAATATTCAGCAAATCACAGATGGTTACTCGATTGATACTGAGCCGGCTTGGTCGATTGACGGTCGTTCGCTGTATTTCACATCAAATCGGGGTGGCAAACCACAAATTTATCGTATGGATATGGCAACCCGAAAAATTGATCGTGTAACCTTCGTGGGCAACTATAATGCGCGTCCGATGCTTACCTCAGATGGTCGCTATTTAGTCATGATGCATCGTGAAGAAGGGCAAAGACAGTTCCATATTGCAAGCCAGGATTTAAGCACTGGGCAGGTTAGTGTTTTGACTCACGCATATTTAGATGAATCTCCCACCTTGTCTCCTAACGGCGCTATGGTACTCTATGGCACGCAAGATGGCGATCGTCAGATTTTAAGTTTAGTAACATTGGATGGTCGTGGACAATTGCGACTACCAGCACGTGAAGGTAGTGTTCAAGAACCAGCATGGTCACCGTTTCTATCTTGAGATAGAATGGCGGTTTGCAAATTTTTATAAAAATACTTAAGGAGCCAAACATGCAAATTCGGGCGTTGCGTCACTTAATAGTAGGCGTTGCACTCTGCGTCGGAGTTGTGGGCTGTGCCCATAAATCTAAGAACGGCGCTAATGGAAATGACTCAGGATATGGCGCAAGCACCAACGGTGCAGGCGACGGTTCCGAGTTCGCTGGTAGTGCAGAGCAACGTGACTTACTTGCTAAGCGTAAATTCTATTTCGCATTCGACCGTTCTGAATTGAACGAAGGTGATTACGAAGTTGTTTATGCTCACGCTGAATTCTTAAAGAATAATCCTAACCACCACGTGCGCGTTGAAGGGCATGCGGATGAATTAGGCAGCCGTGAATACAACATCGCACTCGGTGAAAGACGCGCAAGAACCGTTGCGAACGCGTTAATGTCACAAGGCGTTGCGCCACATCAAGTTGCGACCGTAAGCTTTGGTAAAGAAAAGCCAGAAGCAATGGGTCATGACGAAGAAGCGCATCACTTAAACCGTCGCGCTGTTATTGTATATGAAAACTAATTCCAGAAGTTTCTTCAGCTGGATTACTTGTTTCGCAGTGATCATGCTTTCCCTATCCGTAGGGACAGCATGGTCGGCGGCGTATGTTGAGTCGCGCTCTCAAGCTAATTGGGATGCCGATGAAGGCGGACAAGTAAACCGGGCAGCAGAGCGATCTGCGCTTGAAATGTTGAAGAAGATGGAATTTTTGCAACAAGAAGTGCAAGAGTTGCGTGGTAAAGTTGAAGAACAAAATTACCAGCTCCAGCAAGTGCAAGAAAACCAGAAAAAACTTTACCTGGATTTAGATAGACGATTACGTGAAGGTGGCCCCGCTAAAATGAGTGGGGTATCTTCCGCTTCTTTAGCAGAAAACCAAACCAATACCGACATGCAAGGCGCAGTTGATGCGCGTGTCTCAAGTCAACTTGCTGTCACAGATACAACGGCTCAACCTGCTGAATTGACCGGCTTGCCCGTTCAAGAAAATGTTCAAGCAGAAGAAAAAGCCTATCAGAACGCCTATCGACTGATTCAAAACAAAGATTACGACGGTGCGTTAACCGGTTTTAAATCACTGATCACGAATTTCCCCAACGGTAAATATGTCCCTAATTCAAGCTATTGGTTAGGTGAGATCTATTTAGTGAAAGGCAATCTCGATTTAGCCTATGAATCGTTTGATCGTGTCTATCGTAACCATCCTCAGCATCCTAAAGCCGCTGATTCGCTTTTAAAGCTTGGCTACGTTGAATATGCCAAAGGCCAATGGAAGCGTTCTAACGAGCTCCTAACCCAAGTGAAAAGCCAATACCCAGGTACAACCTCGGCACAGTTGGCGGAATCTAAATTAGACAAGATGCGTCAAGAAGGCCATTAATTCTTCCTCTTTTTGCGTGTAGCGGTGCTTGTCTGGCGTAGCTTTAGCGAAGACAGATTGCCATCGTTCATCTCGCAACTGTCATGTATAGGAATACACTCCAGTTACTCGAGAACGCGGCGCCTTGCCTAAAACAAAAATGCATTGAGTTTTGCTTGTAGGGGACGGCCTCCGTGCCGTCCCTGACTTGGGCCGACACAGAGGTCGGCCCCTACAAAAAGCACCTACACGCTTTAGTTTATTAAGTTAGCACACTATTTAGTTGACAAGTTAACTTCCTGAGTGGTAATTTGTCGGCCTGTTACATCATTTTGTCGACTACCTATTAATAAGCGGGAGCTGTTATGCCAAATTCGTCACCAACAAGTCATTCACCTGCAGTAAGCCCAAACGCGACTGAAGCAGAACGTGAGAGACTGGCTAAGCTCGCTAAGAGCCGTCAATCATTGAAGAAAAAGTTGGATATGCATAGCGCGTTTACCGGTGCAATTACCTGGGCTTTAGCAAGTGGCGGTTTGTATGTGTTGGGTACCACTTTGTGGTCGCTGCGAAACACCTTCTTTGTTGATATCGTAAAAAATCTGATTTTTGGCACCGCAACCACGCCTGGGATCCCAGTTGCATTCGCGCAAGCTTTCTTGCCGACCGCATTAGCGCCATTAGCGCCGATACTTGCCGTAGGGATTCCTTTGTTATTAATCGGTTACATGTTGGCTTACCAAATGAATTCGAATCGATATTTAAATAAAGGTAAGAACCCA
>CAZCXZ010000011.1:0-10555 GCA_964502705.1 Uncultured Candidatus Berkiella sp.
ACAGGATTTTATCTTAAATCCATTTGTCAGTTAATAAACTTTATAAGGCTGTCCCATGCTGAGTCTTCCGACTAAAAAAGTAATGTTCGTTTTGGCTGGTATTGTGGGAGTATCCTATTTGCTTGCTCGCCAGTTCCTATTTAGCGCGCCAGCAGCCGCTCAACATGGCGGTCCTCATGGCATGGCTATGCCAGTTAGTGTTGCAAAAGTTTCTTCTAAAAATGTTCAACAATGGAATGAATATTCCGGTCGATTGGTCGCTATGAACAAGGTCGATGTGCGCCCACGTGTCTCAGGCATGATTGATGCGGTGCACTTTCAAAACGGAGCGCTCGTTAAAAAAGGGCAGCTGCTGTTCACCATTGATCCAAGACCTTACAAAGCAGAAGTCGCTAGAACCCAGGGCATGCTGCGTTCTGCGGAAGCTGAACGTAATCTAGCGCAAAGTGAATTGGCTAGAGCCGAAAAGCTAATTGAAACCAAAGTGATTTCAGCTAGCGAATTAGACAACAGAAAGAACAACTTCAGCGTGAATCAAGCACGCTATAAAAGTGCTGAAGCGGCTCTGGAAAGTGCAAAGCTGAATTTGGAGTATACCCAAATCAAAGCGCCAGTCGATGGCATGATTAGCCGCGCTGAAATCACGCCAGGCAATATTGTGGAAGCAGGCTTTAATGCCCCCATTTTGGCATCCCTCGTTTCAAGTGATCCGATTTTTGTTGATTTTGATATTGATGAAAATGCCTTCCTTCACTATATGCACAAAGACACCAAAGAAAAGCAAAACACCGACAAGATCCCCGTACTTATGGGATTGGCAACGGAAAACACGTTTTTGCGCAAAGGTTATATTGAATCATTCGATAACCAGTTCAATACAACTTCTGGCACGATTCGTGTGCGAGCCGTTTTTCCAAATCCTGAAGGTGTGTTAGTACCTGGCTTATTTGCTCGCATTAAACTTGGCGATCCACGCGAAACACAAGCCTTGTTAATTACCGACAGAGCGATTGGTACCGACCAAAACAAGAAGTTTGTTTTCGTTGTCGATAAAGATAACAAAGTGGTTTACCGCGAAGTGAAGCTTGGTGCCATGGTTGATGGTATGCGTATCGTTCAAGAAGGTTTGCAGGTTGATGACAGTATCATTGTGAATGGTCTGCAACGCGCAAGACCAGGCAGTGTTGTAGCCCCTGAATGGGTCGCAATGGAAAGTAAGGGATAATAATGAATATTTCACGTTTCTTTATCGATAGACCGATCTTTGCGGTGGTTCTATCGTTATTTATTTTCATTGCGGGCTTTTTGTCGTTGTGGCAATTGCCTGTTTCGGAATACCCAGAAGTGGTACCTCCGTCCGTTGTGGTACATGCTATGTATCCAGGTGCCAATCCGGCAACCATTGCGCAAACGGTTGCCGCACCGTTAGAAGAGCAGATCAACGGCGTCGAAGACATGCTTTATATGTTTTCGCAAGCCACTTCCGACGGCCAATTGACGCTAACAGTAACTTTTAAAATTGGTACCGATCCAGACAAAGCACAACAGCTGGTACAAAACCGTGTTAATCAGGCAATACCTCGTTTACCGGATATTGTGCGTCAGTTTGGGGTAACCACGCTTAAAAGTTCTGCTAACTTAACAATGGTCGTGCATCTGTTATCGCCTAATGAACGCTATGACATGCTTTATTTAGGAAATTATGCCGCCCTAAATATTAAAGATAGATTAAGCCGCTTACCGGGTGTTGGCCAAGTTCAGATCTTTGGTGGCAGTGACTATGCGATGCGCCTTTGGCTAGATCCAGACAAAATCGCTGCACGTGGTTTGTTGGCAAGCGATGTTGTAAATGCCATCCGAGAGCAAAATGTTCAAGTGGCAGCAGGGGTGATTGGGGCGTCTCCATCATTGCCTGGACAAGATTTACAGCTGAACATTACTGCTCGTGGTCGATTGCAAACCGAAGAAGAATTCGGTGACATCATTATTAAAACGGGTGAAGAAGGCAGTGTCACACGCTTAAAAGATGTTGCACGTATCGAACTTGGTGCGTCGCACTATTCGCTGCATTCCATGTTAGATAATAAGCCAGCTGTGGCATTGGGGGTTTTCCAAGCGCCGGGTTCAAACACCATTGAAGTGTCGAATAATATTCGCAAAACGATGGAAGAGGCTAAGCTTAATTTCCCGCAAGATATTGATTATCAGATCATTTACGATCCAACAACCTTCGTAAAAGATTCCATCAAAGCGGTGATCCATACTTTGTTAGAAGCTATCGCGCTGGTTGTACTCGTGGTGATTGTTTTCTTACAAACCTGGCGTGCTTCCATCATTCCATTATTAGCGGTTCCGGTATCGATTGTGGGTACCTTTGCCTTAATGCTGGGCTTTGGTTTTTCGATTAACGCCTTGTCATTGTTTGGATTAGTGCTTGCGATTGGTATTGTGGTCGACGATGCCATCGTAGTCGTTGAAAACGTTGAACGAAATATTGCCGCTGGCTTAACCCCTAAACAGGCGACTTATAAAGCCATGCAAGAGGTGAGCGGTCCTATTATTGCCATCACCTTAACGCTGATAGCGGTATTCGTGCCGATTGCTTTCATTAGTGGCTTAAACGGCGAGTTTTATCGTCAGTTTGCATTAACCATTGCGATTTCAACTGTGATTTCCGCGATCAATTCTCTGACTTTAAGCCCTGCCATGGCAGCCTTATTGTTGAAGGGGCATGATGCACCTAAAGATCGCCTAACACGTTGGATGGATGCAAAATTAGGTTGGTTCTTTACCTGGTTTAATCGCGTATTTAAGCGCGGTTCAGAAAACTATCATGGCAAAGTGTCTAAGGCGATGAACCGAAAAGCCGTGATGATGGGGATCTATGCATTACTGATTGGCTTAACCGTGGTGATATTTAATCGCGTACCAACTGGTTATATTCCTCAGCAAGATAAACAATACCTGATTGGTTTTGCGCAATTGCCGGATGCCGCCTCATTAGAGCGTACCGATGATGTGATCCGTCGTATGTCAGACATTATTCTGAAAACACCAGGCGTAGAACATGCGGTTGAGTTTGCAGGATTATCCATTAACGGATTCACTATTTCCTCAAGCGGCGGTATCGTGTTCGTCACTTTAAAGCCTTATGCAGAACGCAAAGGGCCAGGTATGTCTGCTGCTGAAATTGCTCAAACCTTAAACCAGCAATTTGGCTCCATTAAAGATGCCTTTATGATGGTATTGCCGCCGCCACCTATTATTGGTTTAGGCACCACCGGGGGCTTTAAGCTGCAAATTGAAGATCGAATGGATTTAGGTGACGAAGCCTTATTTGGTGCGGTTCAGGCCATTCAAGGCAAAGCGTGGCAAACACCCGCGCTAGCGCAGGTTTTCAGTGGTTACCAAATCAACGTGCCGCAACTGTTTGTAGATATTGATAGAACCAAAGTAAAGCAACTGGGCATTCCGGTTACGAGTGTTTTTGAAACATTACAAATTTACTTAGGCTCACTTTATATTAACGACTTTAATAAATTTGGTCGTTTGTACCAGGTGATTGCACAAGCCGATGCGCCGTATCGTGCGAATGCTGAAGACATTACAAAACTCAAAGTCCGAAATAGCAAAGGCGAAATGGTACCGCTTGGCAGTATTTTAGAAGTTTCGCAAAGCTATGGCCCTGAGCAATCCATGCGCTACAACGGTTATCGTTCTGCCGATATTAACGGCGGACCTGGCATGGGTTTTTCATCCGGGCAAGCACAAGCTGCCATTGAGCAGATTGTGAAAGAAACACTGCCTAAAGGGATGAGCTATGAATGGACCGAGTTAACCTATCAGCAGATCTTGAGTGGTAATTCGGCTATTTATGTTTTCCCGTTATGTGTACTACTGGTCTTCTTAGTACTTGCAGCGCAATATGAAAGTCTGGCCTTGCCTTTAGTGATCATATTGATTGTTCCGCTATGTATACTCTCGGCTATCACGGGGGTTTGGTTGACAGGTGGCGATAACAATATCTTTACGCAAATTGGTTTATTTGTGTTGATAGGGCTAGCTTGTAAGAACGCCATTTTAATTGTCGAATTTGCTAGAGAATTGGAATTCGAAGGCAAAACGCCGCTAGAAGCCGCACTTGAAGCGGCACGTTTACGGTTACGTCCAATTTTAATGACCTCATTCGCGTTCATTATGGGTGTGATACCGCTCGTGTTCTCATCAGGTGCAGGTGCTGAAATGCGTCATGCCATGGGGATTGCGGTATTCTCAGGTATGTTAGGTGTGACCTTCTTCGGGTTATTCTTAACACCTGTGTTTTATGTTTTAGTGCGTTCACTGTTTAGTAAGCGTTTGGTTAAAACCAACGAGCAGCCTCTAAAGACAGCAGAAGTAGGGTCTTAAGCAGGATAGAATCAGCAGTCATCTACTCTTCAGAGTAGGTGACTGCTCGGTTCTTTGAATATCCGGAATATGATCTTTTGCCGTTCTTGCGGTGATTGCTTTAAGATCAAGTTCAGGAAAATGCTGTATTAATTTCAATTTTTTATCTTCACAAAGTTTATCCAAACCTGATTCAAGCACGTTATTTTTGATTTGCTGTTGAACTTGCACCAGTACGGCATAGGCGCTTTGTGCTTTTTCTGCCTGGCTTAATGAACTGTCCTGCTTAATATGAGCGAATGCGTTACTTATGAAATCGATCTGATTTTGTCGGTCTTGGTTTTTTCCCCACAAACGGCCACCTACATTTTTGCTACCTTTGTACATTAAAAGGCTAAGCGGGTTTGTGGAATTACTTCCGCGCAGTTTTTGATATTCACTGCTAATGGTTGCTTGATCTAAGTCTAATAAAGAAGTCACAAATTGTTGCTGCTGTTGAATTCTGTCTGCTTGTATGTTTCTAATTAATTCCTGAATACTAGGATCCAAATTGGGCGTTTCTTCCAATTTAGCAATAATATTAGACATCACTTGATGAATAGTTTCTCGTTGCCTTAGTGTACGGAGCATTCCTAGACAGATATCGTCTGGGAGCTGTAAATCAAATTTGAACATTCTGCCTAAGGCATAAACATCCGATGCAAATGTAAATTTAGCAGGAACAAAAGGGGAATTAATCTGAGTTTCAGGTGCCATGTAAAAAGGTGAACCTTTTGGATGACTGGGTGCTACCTTTTTACCGGGCTTTAATTCCATCGATAGACCAAAGTCGATGGGGCTGATAATAACTTGCGTACCATCGACTTTGGCAATAAGATTGGCAGGTTTCAGATCCGCATGAATAATCCCCTTATCATGTAGTTCTTGAACTGCCTTGCAGGTTTTAAGTGCAATAATGAGTTTTTGTTCTAATGTTAAGTTATTAAGGTGTGTCGCTCTTTTGGGTTCGTAGATTAATTTCTCTAGTTCCGATCCTTGGATCAATTGCATGACGGTATAGAGTTTTTTATTTGTTGATTTTCCTTTGAATATCTGTGTTGAATTTAATCGACGCTCTGCCTCGCCGATGACGAAATTAAGCATGGTTGAAATTCTCGTTTCGGTATCGTTTTCGCCTTTTAAGCCGCGTCCTTCAATTTTAACAGCAAAATTATCACCATTACGTGCTTGAACAATTTTAACTTTACCAAATGCTCCTTCTCCTAACTGTGCATGTTGTTCTTCACCATAGCAGTGCCGAGTAGCCATCGCAAATATTTGATCTCCCACTTTGATGAATGAGTGATCAGCATTATCTCCAGGATTTCTGGCAAGTTTGGTTGAATTTGGGTTGTTTTCAAAATAGTCTTGCGCAGTTTGCCATTGTTCATCTGAAATGTTTAATAAGCTTTCCCTTTGTGCTTCTGAGTGTAATGCTGCATTGTAATATAGGGAATTTGCATCATCTTCTGAGTCGTAATCTTCATCAAGCATTAAAGTCTGGGGGATATGAAGAGGAGACTGAGGTTCATTAGCCATTTATTCACCCATGATGGTATATAAGTGTGACTGCAAACATTCATGCTTATATTAAAAAGTATATCACTGCTGAGTGCAATAAATACTCATTTTGTATTTCATTGATTTTATAAGGATTTTAAAAGTGAAATTAAACGTTTATAGGTGCAGCTTAACGCAATAGTGATAAAAAGAGGGGACAAGCCATCCGGGCTTAGTCCCCTTAAAGATTAGGCTGCAGCAGCGGCTCTTCTTGCTTTGATTTCAGCGATTTTTGCAAAATCGTCAGAAGTTAACAGCTTTTCTTTTTGACATTGTTGCACAAACACTGCCAATTGATCTTTGCTTAGATCTTTTTGTTCCTGCTTTAATTTGTTCAATGCTGGGAAAAATCCCTTAGGTTGGCATTTGGCAAAATCTAGTGCTTGCTTCATTGCAGGCGTAAATTGCTTCGGCACACTTACAAATCCGAGCTTTTCTTTATTTTGCGTCCAGTCTTGCGCTGCTTTGAAAATTTCAGTCGCAATTGGAATGTATTTTTGCTTTAAGCTTTCAACATCGCTATTGGCTAAGATTTTACCCGGTGCCATATCTAGCATGTGCGTATATTCTGTTTCCAGCTTAACTAGGTCACGTTTTTTAGCCGCAATTGTTTCAGGCGCTTGTTTGGCTTTTTCAGCATAATCGATACTGCTTTTAAGCTGTTTGATCTCTTTTTCAAGGTCTTCTTTGTCTTCATCGAATTCAGCTTGGTCAAAGTATGCAGCAAACCCTTGGCGTTTAATGACTGCTTGCTCTTTTAAGCGCAAACCTGAAGTAAACTGAATGAAATCAGCCATTTTGGTGGCAAGTGCCGGGCTTAAAATACCTTTGTCTTTGAGTTCATGAACAATATCAAAGGTGTTTTGATTTTTGCATTGATGATAAAAACCCAAATTCGTCACAAATTGCTCGGTAAACCGATAAAGTTCACGTTTAATATCGAGGGTTTTACCAAGTTTGCCGGTTGCATAAACACTTTTACCTTTGGCAATAATGTCACGAACATCATCCGCCATCTTGGTTTTGGCAAGGTTTTGGCGAATGGTTTTGCCATTTTTCTCTTTCTTTTTAAATTCAGTTTCACGCATTTGGATAAATTTGTTGTACATCGCTTGATTGCCATGTAACAAATCCATATTCCGGCCTAACTTTTTACCGGCATCGTTGGCGGTGCGCAATTCTCTCGCACTAAATGGGCGATACATTTGATTGATCCAGAAGTGAACTTCGTTTTCAATTTGCTTGCGACCTTCCACAGTTTTAGCTTTTTTAGCGTTTTTTGGATCGTTTAGGGCTTTTTTCAATTCAATGTCGTATTGTTCACGTTTTTTAGCAAACAATTCATTCTTGTCTTGCGTAAAGTTTGCTTGTGAGTAGCTTGCAAATTCTTCAGGCGTCGCTAAAAATGGGCGGCTGCCTTCATAAGGAATTTTGTCCCATTCTCGATTCATAATTGCTTGATTTAATAATTCTTGGGTTTGCTCATTGGTGGCATTTCGTGCAAAAAAACGTAAATGCGGAGGTGCATTATCTGCTTCATCCATACGTAGGCCTTTGCCGCCAATATCAGGATGCTCACCCAATAAAAAGAGACGATCAGATAAATTTTGCGATAATTGATAGAAGTATTGATAATTTTTAACTGTTTTGTCTTTGATTAAGAATCCAATTTCCAAATCGGTTACGGGGCCTGATTCTTTGCGAGCCATCGAGCCGAGTGTAATAACGCTAAAATCACAAGGTGGCTTTCCTAAACGTTTAACTTCCTCGTCGATCATTTTATTAACATAGTTTTTAGTATCTTGCGTTATGTTCTTGGCTAATTGAACATAGTTAGGTGATGCTTTCTTGGCTTCGCTATTAATCGCTGAAAAATGCTGATTACGGAGTGTATCAAGTTGTGTTCTATCGGGATTTTGTCCTTTGCTAAAGTAATTCGCTAAATGCGTAAATGGATTGCCCACATAGTTCATAATGCCAGTATAGGCGTTATATAGTGCGTCTTTAATAGGTTGTATCCAACCACTTTGTTTTGTTGCATTGGTCATATTAATGTCCCCAAATGAGAAAAAGTTGAGTGGCTTAATCTAGGGGAGCTGAACGGCGATTACGAGTTATTCCCGATGAGGGGGTATTGAGAAGTGGATGAATATAATAAACTGGAAGGAACAAACCGATAAATGGACAGCGCAAGAAACCTTCACCCCTTAATAGGGTATTTTTGGATTGTTGTGATTTTATGCTACTGTTTTATCATCTTTGCCACAGCAACTTTTGCAATGGCAGCATTTAGCAACAAGATTATAAAAGAAAGCGATTAATACACCACAAACAAATCCATCGACGAAGGCCCACAGCGCACCCAGTGCTATTCCTACAAAAGTTGCGGCGTAGCCAACGTAGACAGTACCTGCGAGTTTGACCCATTCTTGGCCAACATTAAGGTACATTGCGACTAAGCCTAAAACAACCACCCAGATTACGCTGAGAACCCCTAAAGAAACACCTAATGCACATGCACTTAATCGTGATGATTTGCATACACACGTTGATTGAGCGTCCATTTTGCACCTCACTAAGTAGGAGATCTCATTTCTATTATAGAATGTGCAAAATTGAACGGATAGCAAGTTGAGTGATAGGTCATGACAACTTTACACAAACCACATATAGTTTGTGTAAAGTGCCATAAAATCAAGAAAATTAGTGTGTTGAGATAGGCTTTAGCACGGTGTTATGTTGCATTCTTTTGCTGCAGTAAACTAAGCCTGCACCTAGTAACGAACATAATGGAATGAGGCAAAGTGCATGAATATAGGCTTCTAATGAATATACTCTGACACCATCTACCAGCGAGTTCGGATCAAAACGATCCATTAAACGGCCTATTGAGCCATGAAAAAAGGAACCGCCAAACATGTTAATGCAATTGAGCAGCGCAATGGTGATCCCCATCAAATGCGTGGGAACGATCTGAGCACCAGTCGCAAAGACCACAACTTGATAACAACATAAAATACCGATCAATAACATCACTGCCATTAATCCGTAACTCGAAAGATAGCTATTTCCTAAGAGCACGAGCATCATCAGGGCAGACATGCCAAGCGCTGATAAAAAGATAACCGTATGATGCGCTTTAAACTTTTCTGCGAAGAACCCTAAGATTGGTCCACCGAACAACATGCCGATAAAAATGTAAGAAGTGATCCCTGCTGCTTCACCTTTGCCAATATGCCTTGCGTTCATTAAGAAAGGTACACCCCAAACATCGGCAAAGCCCTCTAAAGCACCGACCATCATCAGGTTTGCAAAAGCAAGTACAATCAGGGGCTTATAGGTAAACAACTGTCGTAAAGACGAGATGACTGGATACTGTTCTTCTTGAGGCGTACTTTTCCCGCGTAAGAATATAAAAGTCAGCACGCCAAGGCTCAAAGCGGCAATGCTAAGCAGCTGGGCAACCTGTTGCCAGCCTAATTGATCAATCATAAAACTGATGGGCCTGCCACCATAGACAGCGCCCAATAGGCCGAAGCTAAAAGAGAGTCCCACCAACTGAGCATAACGGTTTTGTGGGAACCACTGCGAAATGATCTTCGATGTTCCTAAAAAGCCCACCACCGAGCCAACGCCAATTAAAAAGCGGCTAAGGAGCGCAACATCCCATGAACTGCTAGCGATTAGCAGCCAGGTTGCAAAGGCACATAGTAAAGCACTGAGTGAAATCACAATTCGAGGACCGATTTTATCAAGTAATAAAGCCACCGGGATCTGCATACCCGCATAGCCTAAGTAGTAAAGTGAGGCAAAGACGCCGTATTCTGTGGCATTAATATGGTATTTTCCATAAAATTCAGATGCGACGAGGCTTGGGAAGAGTCGCAAAATAAATTGAAATGCGAAAAAAGCCAGGGGAAAAACCCACATGAACCACGGTAATAACCTTTGCACGTAACAACCTCCACAAAAAAAAAGACCCCCGGGATTTCTCGCGGGGGTCTTTTGGTTTACTTTATAATTAAGTAAATAGCCCCCGAGGAGTAATAATAATGACTCCAACCACTTCGGCGACTATATTTTGAACTGTGTATGATACATTTTTCATAATAGCTAGAAACTAGCATAAGCGAGCCACCTGTACAATAGCTAAAGGACAAACTCGCTTTTGGGGTGGATAACATATTTATACCATTATCAGGATGAGCAAGCGTGAAGCTACATACAATTGAGATTAAAGTATGATAACGAACATTTATATAAGTCCTGGTGGGTCTTTGACCAAAAGTGCCGCAGCCAGTGCAACATTGGCCTGGGTAGACGTTATGAACCCTAGCCCAGAAGAGCGTAAAACCATTGAAACGCAAATGGGGATAACGTTACCGCAACGTTCTGAATTACTGCAGATTGAATTTTCAAATCGATTTTATGTTGAAGACGGCTGCCTATTTATGTCGGTGAATCTTGTTACCAAAGTCGCTCCGTTTCCTGAAACGCATGTGGCTACAATTATTGTAACGCCCAAATCAATTTTGACGTTGCGCTATTCGGATCCTCATCCGATCCAAAG